>DAOVTU010000013.1 GCA_030632925.1 Candidatus Krumholzibacteriia bacterium
CAAGCTGGTCAAGGTCCACACCGAGTACCTGGCGACCCTGGGTCCGGGTGAGCAGTTCGCCTGCGTCGACCTGGTGGATGTCAGTGGCGATGTCTACGACGTGGATTTCTTCCTGGAGGGCGACGCGGGTGACCTGACAGTCACTGCCACGACGGTGCACAAGTTCAACGGCCAGCCCTTCTACTCCTGGGAACAGGCCGAAGACAAGTCCTGGGGCCGGGTGGCCATGGAGGATTCGGACGCCGCTCATCTGGGCGTGATCTACGAGAAGGACGAGTTCGAATTCATCTACCGCGCGACCGTGCCGGAGTTGAAGGAAGCGGCTCGCATGTGGATGCCGGTGCCCGCTTCGGACCCGTTCCAGACCGTGGAACTGATTTCACTGAGCACACCCGGTAAGCACCGCACGCTGACGGATCAGGACCACGGCAACGAGGTGCTGTTCGTGGAATTGGAGCCCGGTGACAGCGGTCAGATCATCGAGATGCGGTACAACGTCAAGCGCAACGAAAAGGCTTGTTATGACGATCCACAGGGGCGCGATCCGAAGTTTCTGGGCACCGAGGGCCTGGTGCCGGATGGTGATCCATTCAAGACCGAAGCTGCGGAAGTCGTGGCCGGCAAGGACAGCGACCTGATCAAGGCCCGGGCTTTGTACGACCACGTCATCGACAAGATGAAATATGCCAAGTTCGGTGAGGGCTGGGGACAGGGCGATGCCGTGTACGCCTGCGATTCGGGCAAGGGCAACTGCACCGATTTCCATTCCTACTTTATCGCCCTGGCCCGCTCGGTGGACATCCCGGCGCGCTTTGCCATTGGGGCGGCGGTTCCGTCGGAGCGCAACGACGGGCGCATCAATGGCTACCACTGCTGGGCCGAGTTCTACGCCGACGGCAAGTGGTGGCCGGTGGACATCAGCGAAGGCGACAAGTATTCGAGCCTGTCGACCTACTACTTCGGGCACCATCCGGCCAACCGGGTGGAGCTCAGCCGTGGACGCAACCTGGTGGTCGAGCCGGGACCCGAGGCCGGGGCCATCAACTTCCTGGCCTATCCGGTATTGGAAGTGGGGGGCGAGCCGGTGAAAGCAGCGGTGGAGTTTTCGTTTGTGCGTCCGGAAGATGGCGCCCATAGCGAGAGCTGATTTTTGGATCTCCCCATGCTGGTTGGACCGGCATGGGGAGATTTTTTGCTGTATATTTCGCTAGTTATTATCCCAACTCAAATAAAGCTTCCGCACCATCCAGATCACCGTGAACACGGCGCCCACCAGCAGTACAAAAAAGGCCACTACATTGAACATCTGGGTCTTTACGGCAAATTCGGCCGGCTTATACAGGTCACCCAGGAAGCCGTTACGCACCACGTCGCGCATGGTGATCATCACGATCATCTGCACCACGGTCATGGCTGTGGGCATCACCAACCGCACGTTTGGTCCACGCAACCGCGCCAGGAAACCCAGCACGAACATGCCAATACCCAGCACCAGGCCGATGCCGAACATCGCGCTGGCGCCCGGATCGCCGCCCATGAACAGTTTGCGGACGTCGCTGGGCAGGGCCATGAAGAACCACAGCCCCACCAGGATGTTGACCAGCGTCAGCCAGGTGAAGTTGTCCACGCCAACCTTGACCATGAAGGCCCCGCGCTCGTCGCCGCGCAGGTGGCGCACCCGGCCCCACCAGGCGAGCATCAGGCCGCCGACGGCCACGGCACCGAGCACCATGTGCAAGTAGCGCGGCCACAGTTGAGGGTCGCCCAGGTTCAGGTGCAGGCCGCGGGCGTCGGCGAAATACATCCCGGCCCACTGTCCGACCTGCAGCATCAGGGTATTGTTGTTGGTGAACATGAAACCCACCCACAGGAACAATAAAACCGTCACGGCCAGGATAGGTTTTTGCGATTTGCCCAGGCTGGCACCCTTGAAGCTTTGCAGGTAGGTGCCGTAGTAGGCGAAGATCATCACCACGACCACCGAGAACCAGCCCCAGCCCATGAGGATGCTGCTGGTGAAGAAGAACTGGCCCATCAGGGTCTGCAAAAAGAGCAGCGGGGCCACGCCCATGTTCACGGTAGCGGCGACCAGGCTGGGACTCGTTTTGGCGATGGAGTCAGCCAGTTGGGCCCAGTGATCATCCGGCCCCTTGCTGCGTATCCGGGCCACCAGGGTGATGATCAGGCCGCCGAGCAGAGCGTTCATGGCCAGCAGGTGCAGCAGGAACGTCAGTTGTTGCAGAAAGAACAACACCGGCGCGGGGGCGGGCAACGGCAGGGCATCGGGGGCGGGTACGATGGTGCTCAAGATAGAGGTGATCATGATTCGCTCCCTCCCGGCCGGGTGGCCACTTCGTCAAAGGCGTCGAGGTATTCGATGAGCAGTTCGCGTTGTTCTTCGGTGCCGAAGTAGCCGGGCATCTCGTCGGCCATGTCGCCCGCATCATCCAAAAACTCGTCGATTTCTTCGGCGTTCATGTCGGTGAAGAAGTCGGTCAGCGAGCGGTAGGCGTTGGGCGTGTGGCACAGTCCGCACGAGATGGCGAAACTCTTGATCCGCGCCGCCTGGCGGTCAGCGGGCATCACGCCGGGTTCGGCCGGCTTCATGGACATCAGGTGCGTGACCAGGGCGGCGTTTTCTTCCTCGGTGCCGTACCACGGCGGCATCAGGGCCCGCATGTGTTGCAGGTGCGGCACCAGGCTGGCTATGGTTTCTTCGTTCCAATGGGCCAGGAAAGGCGCCAGGCCGTTGTAGCCGTTGGTGGTGTGGCAGGGCTGGCACCAGGCGGCGTACAGGTCCTGGCCGCGGCGGGCTTCGTCGGTCAACGACTCGGGCGACATCCACTTGGTGTGGGCGATCATGCCGTCGGCGGCCAGGGCTTCTTCATCGGCCACGAGCATACCCGTGCTGTACATGTAGCCCTGGATCACGAAGGGCTTGCGGCCGGCTTCGCGAGCCCACTCGCCGGCGCCCATGGTCAGTAGGCCGACGGTCAGGAGCATGGGTACCAGGCCCTTGTTCCAGACTTTGGGCAGCAACAATGGGATCACGCAAAGTGAAATGGTGGCGACCAAGCCGATCTTGAACAGCGCCACAACCTTGGGCAGCACCGGAATGGCGCCCAACAGGGCTTCGTTTTCAGTCCAGACGCCAACCGAGCGCCCGTACCACACCGCGCTGGCCATCACGCCGGCAATGCCCACGGTGGCCCAGCCACCATTCCAACGGGTGATGCGGGTGCGGAAGTCGCCCAGTGGTAAGTTGGCCGCCGTCATCAGGGTGAACATGCCGGCGATGCCGAAGCCCGCAAAGCTGCGGATGAAGACCGAGGGCCAGAAGGTCGGGTTGAAGAATCCGGTCCAGAATTCGTGGTTCTCCAGCCAGCCACCACTGGTGAGCATGAAGGTGACAATGCCATTGATGATAAAGAGGCTCATCCAGGCCGAGATGAAATAGACCCAGCCCACGATTTCGTGGGTGCGGCGGTCCAGCTTTTCCCAGCCGTAGTAGTAGACAAGGGCCGCGGCGATTTCGACGAAGAAGAAAATCCACTCGATGGCCCAGCCCCAGACAAATCCGTGGATCAGGGCGCTGGTGCCGTGGGGGGAAATGAGCCCGATGGTGGCCCAGATGCCGACGCCACTGATGGCGCCAAAAACCAGGGTCACGAGCATGAAAAAGCGGCTGTGTTTTTTGACGAAGCCGCGTGCTTCTTCGTCGTTCTGCCGGTTGGCGCGCGCTTCGGTCAGCACCAGCCACAAACCGCCGCCGACGGCAAAATGGGAAACAAAAACGTGCAGGATGGAAACTACGGCAATCAACATGCCGGCGCCCATGCTCAGTTCCCAGACGGGATAATTCATGCGGCCCTCCCTGGATTTTCATGGCGTTTCTATTGCCAAGGAATCTTAATAAGGGATGAAGGAGCGATCAATCTGATTTGTGATGAATATTGTCGCAACATCCGGGGTGAAGTCGAGTATAGAACTGGGATTTGACGACCACCGGAGTGAAAGGCGCTGCAGGATGAAGACTTCAAGGGGGCTGATTGGGCTGATGCTGCTGCTTTTGCTGGCCGCCTGCGACAACGGGTCCCGCTACAGCGAGATCATCGATGTGACGCCTGTCGTGGACAAAGCCTTGCTCGCCAACCCGCCGCGCGCTTCCCGCGACCGCAACGAAGCCATGCTCGCCACCTTCCAGACCGTGGGCGACCTGCAGGCCATGACCTACTTCGGCGACTTCGATCAGGTCATCGATTTCCAGCACCACCAACTGATGCAGCAGTTCAGCGGCATGGGCGCCAGCACCGGCAACGGCACCCGCCGCGCCGGTTCCATGTTTGCCCGCCGCACCGGCCGCGACACTGGCCTGGCGGGCCGCAACTTCGACAACCGCGATACCCAAGTGCTCGTGGGCTGGTTCTATCCGACTAACGGCTACGCTTCGGTGGCCCTGCTGCCCCTGGCCGAATTGGGTTACACGCCGGATGAACCCTTCGATCCGGCCAGCGAGCAGAACCGCAGAACCCTGCTTTACGCGCCGGTCATGGCCATTGAGGGCATGAACGAAAAAGGCGTGACAGTGACCCTCGCCAGTCTGGATCGGCGCGAAGTGACCCAGGGTCCCGAGCGCGAATCACGTTTCCTGATCCATCTGGTGCGCGAAATTCTGGACGGGGCCGGTAGTGTGAACGAGGCGGTGACCATCGCCGAAAAATACAACGTGTTCGACAACGGCGCGGCGGTCATCTCACACCACATTTTCCTTTCCGATCCGCACTCCGGTTCGGCGGTGCTCGAGTGGCGCGACGGCATGATGCATCTGGTCAAGGACAGTGGCGACTGGCAGGTGGTGACCAATACCGAGATGTTCGAGGTGCCGCTGGAGGAGCGCCGGCACCAGTGCGGTCGTTACAAATCCCTGACCAAGGCCATGGACGGGCAGGACGACACCATGACCTGGCAGCAGGCCATGGACGCGCTGGTCGACGCGCGGCAGAAGAACAAGACCACCACCATTGACGGCCAGAAGCTGAAGGTCAGTACGCAGTGGTCGGCGGTTTTTGATACGGGTGAGCGGACCATGTACCTGGCGTTGGGGGATGACTACCGCACGGTCTATCGACTCGGGGTCGAATCCTTGGCTCAATGATATCGCAATGTCGGGATAGTTTTTGGTTTTTAGAAAAATTTACACCAGTAATAAACGATTTCAGGGCTCACGAACTTTCAATTCGGTCCCTTTGCTCTCTGCCGCATCATGGTTGAGATGCTAATATCACAGTGAATCACTTCGGTGTGGGTGGGGGTACTCGCACTGGTCTGTCCGGATGGGTTCACACATCTCCGGCTGCACGTTCATCAAATTGGGGGGTCCTTCCATGGCCATTTTGCGCCCGTATCTCACTGTTTTTCTGATTTTCCTTCTGCTCACCGCTGGCACCGCCATCGCCAAGGTGGTTCCCGGCTACGACTACGTGCCGGGTGAAGTCATCGTCAAGTTCAACGACAATGTCACTTCTCTGGACAAAGGCAGCGTCCTGGCCCAGGTCGGTGGTCGCAAGGTGCGCGACTTCAACGGCATCAAGGCCGAGCACTGGCAGGTTTCCGTTTCGGTCGTCGAGGCGGTGGCCGACCTCGAGAGTGATCCGCGGGTGGCCTATGCCCAGCCGAACTACACACTGCAACTTCTGGGCATTCCCAACGACACCCGTTTCGGTGACCTGTGGGGCATGAACAATACCGGCCAGACCGTCAGTGGCGACCCCGGCACCGCCGATGCAGACATCGATGCGGTCGAGGCCTGGGACGTGTACACCGGTTCGACCGACGTGCTGGTGGCCGTCATCGATACCGGTGTGGACTACAACCACCCCGACCTCGTGGACAATGCCTGGACCAACCCGGGTGAGATCGCCGGCAATGGTATTGACGACGACGGCAACGGCTATGTCGACGACATGCACGGCTACGATTTTGCCAACAATGACGCCGACCCCATGGATGACAATGGCCACGGCACCCACTGTTCCGGCACCATCGGTGGCACGGGCAACAACGGTGTGGGCGTGACAGGCGTCGCCTGGGATGTTTCGATCATGGGCCTGAAATTTTTGACGGCCGCCGGCTCTGGTGACACCGCCGATGCCATCGGTTGCATCGAATACGCCACGGCCATGGGCGCGGATATCATGAGCAACAGCTGGGGCGGAGGTCCCTACGATGCGGCCATGGAAGCGGCCATTACCGCGGCCTACAATGCTGGCATCTTCTTTGTGGCGGCCGCTGGCAATGCCGGCGATGACAATGATGTGGGCGCCCACTACCCGAGCAACTACGAAGTGCCCAACGTGATTTCGGTCATGGCCACCAACAACGACGATACACGCGTGATCGAGCCGGGCTGGTGGTCTTCCAACTACGGCGCCACCTCGGTGGACATCGCGGCCCCGGGCCTGCACATCTGGTCCACGACACCCAATGACACCTATAGCGACTACTCTGGCACTTCCATGGCCACGCCCCACGTTTCGGGTGCGCTGGCCTTGATGGTTGGCCGCTTTCCCGGCATCACCGTCGATGCGGGCAAGAACCTGCTGCTGACCGTCGGCAACGATCCTCTGGCCAGTCTGACAGGATTATGTGTCAGCGAATCCCGCCTGAATGTGCTGAAGCTGATCACCGACCCCGACATCATTGACCCTTCGGCGGTGGTGGATCTGGCCGCGGGCAATCTGGGTTCGAACTGGGCCGAGCTGGTCTGGTCCGCACCGGGCGATGATGGTGCCGCAGGCACGGCCAACAGTTATGACATGCGCTGGTCTCTGGCTCCGATCACCGACGAGTTGACCTGGGATGCTGCCACGCAGGCAACTGGTGAGCCTTTGCCCGCCATCGTCGGCACCCCGGAGTCCATGCAGGTAAGCGGCCTGGATGTGCAGACCACCTACTATTTCAACCTGCGGGCCCGCGACGAATACGGCAATCTTGGTGGTCTGTCCAACAGCGCTACCGTCACCACTCTTGGCCCGCCTTCGATTGGCCTGGCGCCGGCCACGCTGAGCGCGACCCTGACCACCGGCGGCACCATCACCGAAACCCTGACGGTGACCAATACCGGACTGGGTGTGCTCGACTTCTCGATCCCCACGGCCGAGTACATCCTGCCGGCCAAGGGCACCTTTGGTCCGGTCCGCACCTGGGATTACGACCGGGCGGAAAAAGGGGCCGAAGTTGGCCTGAAACCCGTCGTCGGTATCGACGGTTCAGGTGGTCCGGATGCCTATGGCTACAACTGGATTGACAGCAATGAAGTCGGTGGACCAGCTTTCAATTGGATCGAAATCAACACCTTGGGCGCCGCAGTGTCCCTGATTGATGATGCCAACAGTGGTCCCTTCGCCATTGGTTTTCCGTTCTCCTATTACGACGTCGATTATACGAACTTCCAGATCTGTTCCAATGGTTGGCTCAGCTTCACCGACACCGGCAACGACATGAGCAACGGCCCCTTGCCGGCCGGCACGGCTCCGGCCAATATGCTGGCGCTGTTCTGGGATGATTTGAACCCTGCGACTGGTGGCAGTGTCTATTATTACAACGACGGCACGCGCCTGATCGTGGAGTTTGAGAACATCAACCACTACGACAATGGCAGCATCTACACCATGCAGGCGCACTTGTATCCCAACGGGAAAATCGAATACCACTACCTGACGGTGACCGGCACCGCTGACAGCGGCACCATTGGCCTGCAGAACGGCGACGGCACCGACGGCCTGACCGCCGTCTACAACGCGGCCTATGTGCAGGACAATCTGGCGGTTCGCTTTGCAGCGGTCACTCCCTGGTTGTCGACCACGCCCAACAGTGGCAGCCTCGCGGCCGGCGCCAGCGCCAGTATCGATGTGGTCTTTTCGGCTGCCGGCCTGTGCGGCAGCCATTTCGATGCCAACCTGCACGTGGTCAGCAATGATGCTCTCAACAGCGATGCCGTGGTCCCTGTTGGCCTGGATCTGACGGGTGCCCCGGACATTTTGGTGGATGCCGCAACAATGGACTTCGGCTCCATCTTCATCCTGGCTCAGAGTGATCTGATCCTGACGGTGTCGAACAATGGTTGTGCTGACCTGACCCTCACGAACGTGGCCAGTGACCATCCGGATTTTGTCTGGGTGGCCACCGTGCCTACGGTGATTGCCCCCGGTGCCAGCCTGGCGATTCCGGTGTCCTTTGTCCCGACGACCGCCGGTATCATCAATGGCATCCTGACCTTGACCAGTGATGACCCGAACACCCCCGTGCTGTCGGTGAACCTGACGGGCGAGGGCCTGAATCCGGGTGAAGTGGTGGTCAATCCGACCTTGGTCTACCAGGTCGTCAATCTCGAAGGAACGGCTGCCCAAACCGTGTCGGTGACCAACAACGGTCTGGGTGATTTGAATTTCACGATTCCTTCGCCGGATATGTACAACAAGCATCTGGCCGAGATGGATCCGGTCAAGCCGATCGCCATCGAAGCCGGAGCCAAGGGTGCCAAGGACGATGAATTTGGTATCGTGCCGCAGGGCAGCGGTGGCCCCGACCTGTACGGCTACAAGTGGGTCGACAGTGACGAACCCGGTGGCCCGATGTTCGGCTGGGTCGACATCACGGCTTCGGGCACGGTGGCCATCGGCTCCGGTGACGACAGCAACCTCGGTCCGTTCCCCATCGGATTCCCTTTCGAATTCTATGGCAATACGTTCACTGAATTCCGCGTCTCGACCAACGGCTTCATCAGTTTCACCAGTTCGGCCACCGCCTTCAGCAACGCCACGTTGCCGAGTACCAGCGCACCGGAGAACATGATTGCTCCCTTCTGGGATGATCTGAACCTGAACGCAGCCGGCAGTGGTGATATCTATTACGAAGTGATCCACGGTGACCTGGTTGTGATGTATGACAATGTCATGCCCTACAGCAGTGCCAACAGCGGCGCCGGGCCCTTCAGTTTCGAAGTGATCCTTTCGCCGACTGGCCGCATCACCATGCAGTACCTGTCAGTGGGCACCGGGGCGTCCAGTTACACCGTTGGTATCCAGGACGGGACCGGCACCATCGCTTTGCAAATGGCCTACAATGCACTCTACCTGCACGACAACATGGTGGTTGAGATCCGCACGCCCATCAATTGGCTGACCGTTTCGCCATTGGCCGGAACCGTGCCTGCCGGTGGCAGCCTGGACCTGGCGGTGGACTTCAACGCAGCCGGCCTGGCGGTGGGCCTGCACGACGGTCAGTTCCTGGTTCTCAGTGACGACCCGGCGACACCTTCAGTGCCGGTGCCGGTGACTCTGGAGATCTCTGACCTGTCGCCTGTCCACGACAATATTTTGCCGCGGGTGGTGGCGCTGGACCAAAACGTGCCCAACCCGTTCAACCCCATGACGGATATCAAATTCAGTTTGCCGCAGGAGAGCCAGGTGGAACTGCGCGTGTACAATGTGCGCGGTGCGCTGGTGCGTAATCTGATCTCCGGTAAAATGGAAGCCGGGCACCACACCCAGGTGTGGATGGGCCGGGATGATCAGGGACAGACGGTTCCGTCGGGTGTGTATTTCTACCGCCTGCAGTTGGATGACGAGGTGTTGACCAGACGGATGACCCTGTTGAAATAGGTCCGTCGAGCACCAGACAGATCGCACAATGCGGCCCGGGTCAATGACCGGGCCGCATTTCAATTTTAAAGAGGGATCAGGTGCGGACGCCGGACTGGCAATGGGCCTGCACCGCAGCGAGCAGTTTTCGCCGGTTGACCGGCTTGGTGAGATGCTCGTCGCAGCCGGCCTGGGCGCTCAGTCGGCGATCGTTGGCCATGGCGTTGGCTGTCAGGGCAACAATGGGCCGATCATAACCACCCTCACGGATAATGCGGGTCGCTTCAAGGCCATCCATCTCGGGCATCTGGATATCCATCAGGATCATGTCATATTCCGTGGCGCCGGATTTCTCCACCGCAATGACCCCGTTTTCTGCAATATCCACCTGGGCACCGGCCTTGCGTAGGATGGTGCCCACGAGGAACTGATTGTCCGCCATGTCTTCGGCATAGAGGATTTTCAGACCTGCCAGATCGACCGCAGAGTTAGCCAGTTTAGCGGGCGCGACAACTTTGGCTTCCCGATTGATAGCCGGCGTGACCAGCGGTTGTTCCTGAACATCGCCCGTACCTATCGTCAAGGTGAAGCGCGAGCCCGAGCCGGGTGTGCTTTTGACCGAGACGCCGCCACCGAGCACTTCGCCAATGCGTTTGGTAATGGTCAGGCCCAGCCCCGTGCCACCGAAGCGACGATTGTAATGGTCATCGCCCTGGGTGAAGGGCTGGAAAAGGCTGCGGCGCACTTCTTCGGTGATGCCGATGCCGGTATCGGTAACGTGGAAGCGCAAGGTCGGGTCCTGGCCCTGGCTTTGATCCACGAATTCGACCTCGAGCCCGATGTTGCCCTTGCTGGTGAACTTGAAGGCATTGAACAGGAGATTGAGCAGGGCCTGTTTCAGGCGAGTTTGGTCCGTGAAGACCATTTTGGGCACGGCCGTCAAGTACTTCACACCGAAAGACAGTCCGGTATCAGCCGACCGCGGTCGCACCAGGGACTCGATTTCAGCAACGAACGCCAAAGTGTCGCAGCCAGCCAATCGCAGCGCCATCTGCCCTTCTTCGACTTTGGCCAGGTCCAGAATGTCTTCGATGAGGGCCAACAACTGCTCGCCGTTGCGCTGGATGACGGCCAGATTTTTGGAAGCCTCTGCCACCGAAGTGCCCGGGTCGTTGATCAAATCGGCGTAGCCCATAATTGCCGTCAGCGGTGTGCGCATTTCGTGGCTCATGTTGGCCAGGAAAACGGACTTGGCCTCGTCGGCCTTGATGGCAAAGCTGGCCTGGGTCTTGGCTTCGGCTTCGGCAGCGATCAGGCGCTTGTTGGTCTCCTGCAGTTCCTGATTGGCCGCTGAGATTTCTTCCTCGTGGTGCATACGGTCGGAAATATCCCGACAGTGTTCGATGAATTGAACCGGATGGCCGTCGCTGTCAAAGATCGGTACGGTGACGACTTCCACGTGGATAGACTCGCCCTGCTTGTCGGTGTGGCGGTGCACGGCGGAGGCCTGGGATTTTGTTTGGGCGGCTTCGCGCATCGGGCAAGATTCGGACTCGTCTGAACAGGGTTCATTGCGGTCGCGAAAAATTTCGTAGCAGGACATGTTCCTGCCGACAGGGTCACTCCCGAATTTTTCGCGCACATGCTTGTTCGCCAGCAGGACCTTATGGTCGGCACCGATCACCAACAGGTCGTCCGGTATGGAATCCATGACCTGTTGCAGGAATTTTTCGGACCGGGCCAACTCGGCGTTGTTGTTCAGTTCGGTGCGGGCCGCCAGATCCATGCGGTTGCAGAGGCGCTTGACCAGAAGAGACAACACGGTGAAGGCCACCAGGACCAGAGCGCTCACAGACACGACGAGGGTGAACCAGGTGGCCCGCCCTGATTCGAGGTGTGTCTGCACGTTGGTGTAAAGTTCAAAGGCGCCGAGTATGGCGCCGTCTTCGCCCGGCAGGGGCAGGTAGGTTTCGACGATGGCCAGGTCCGAGTGTTCGTGGTCGGCCAGGTCCGTCGTATTGCTGTGGTTTTTGAACTGCACGGCGGTTTGACCGCTCAGGGCTTCATCGAGTCCTCCTCCGCGGTGACTTGTTTTGCCGATTTCGCCGGCATCGGTGGCAAATACGACCCGCCCGTCCCGGTTCACCAAACGGATGGAGAGAATTGAGAAAGGCTCCAGGAATTCACTCAATTCCTTATCCAGTTCGGCGGCCTCTTCAGCGGTGACCAGGAGTGTGCCGGCCTGGTGAGAGTTGGCCATGATTTCTGACAGTTCGCAAAGAGACAAACCTTCGGCGAGCTCTTCAGCATGATGCTGGGCTTCATCGATGAGACTGCGCCGGATGATGGCGTGTTCGGCCACGGCGATGACCGTGATGAGCACCAGTGAAGAGACGGCCGCCACCGTCAAATACTTGCGGAAAAAATCTGTGCCTGGACCTCTGAAATCCATTACCTGCTCATGCTCCTGCAAACGATTGTTCCGCAACCAATTGACCAAGTCGGATGAGATTGGTCTGATTAGTGGGTTGTAAGTGATCTCTTTATATCGAGCCGGGGCGGGAAATGTTGAGGTTTTTTTGATAAAAAAGGCCCGTATCCACTGCGGGATACGGGCCTCAAAAGGTCGGAACCGGCTAGTTGGCTCGCCTGTCTTTCATGGCCTGGGCCTTGGCCTTGCGGTACTCGCCCAGCAGGGTTTTGGCATCGGCCTCGACCTCGTCCAGATCGAAACGGTGCCAGCGGGCAATGAGGTCCTGGTATGCCGCATCCAGGGCCTCGACTTCAACCCTATCCGCAGCGTGGGTATTCACGAAACTGCGGTAGCCCTTCATGATGTTGATCTTGTTCAACACATAGTCGGCCCGGTCAGGAACCTGGGGCAGTACGCCGGTCTCAAGGTTGTGGCAGAACGAGCAGGTGTTCTTGACCCGCGTGACGAAGATGAAGTCCATCTCCATGGCGCCGTGGCAGGTCACGCAGTTGGGGGCCAGGCCGTCGTCTTCGAGAATCCGGTAGTGCTCGCTGGTGACGAAGGTGTCGCGTTGCTGGTCATGGCATTGGCCGCAGGTGACCGGGATTTTGTCGAAGGCCACAGGCTCCAGCACGCCATTGTGGGCCAGGTCCATGTCCGTAGTCTGGGGATCGCCACCGTGGCAATCCACACAGTCAAGTTCGGCCACACCGTGCACGCTGCTCTGGAAATCTTCGTAGTAGTAGAAGAGTTTCGGATTCTGAACTTTGAGCTTGGGGTTCTCGTGGCAGTCGACGCAGGCGTCAGCCAGGGCCAGGGAAGAACTCAAGAGCACAGCCAGCAAACCAATCAGCATCAGCAGGCGTTGGGATTTCATGGCGGACCTTCCGGATCGGGGCCAGTACGTTGTGTGAAATTCTACCAAAAATGCGTCTTTCTTTGAACCCGCGAAATCAATAAGTGGTTCCCAGTTCCCAGTCAATCTTCTGGGACATCGCGGTAGGTGTATGCAAATGATGCACTTGCCACATTAGGCAGATTCGAGATTTTCTTCAATTTGCTCGATTCGTCTTCGTCATCGTTGCCCTCGATGGAGATCACGATCCGTCCCTGCTCGTCTTCGAAGTGAATGTCGCACAAACCGCTGTCGGTCAGCGCGGCTTTGACGGCCTCCAGATTTTCGGGCAAGGTCTTGATGACGGCACTGGAAATGTTCACGGTGTTTCTCCTGCTTCAGTTGTGGAACCGGGGCGAATGGCAATGGCCTGTGTGGGGCAAACCGGCACGCAGTCTCCACACAACGTACACCGATTGGGAATGATCCGCGGGTGCAGCATGCCGACAAAAATGATGGCGTTTGTTTCGCACACCGGTTCGCACTTGTTGCACACGCCCCGGCCCCAGGCAATGCACTCGTCAACCTGCAAGACGATGTCCTGCCCCGGCGGAAATTCCACGGCAACGGACTCGTCGGCCGAATCCGTCCACCGCGTGGGGTCGAGCACTTTTTTGAACAAGTCGCGCCGCGTGTACTCCATCGAACCTACTCCACGCCCTCATTCAGGATGTCCAACAGGTTGGAACGTTCCTTCTGCTCCTTGGCCCGGTAGTAGGGCGAGAACGTATTCTCCACCAACTCGGTGGTATTGGCCTGGGGCGTGTGGCACTGGGTGCAGTTGTAGTTGGCACCCGCCAAACCCTCCAGTTGCGTCTCCCGCCGGATGTCGTACAGATGGCTGGCAGGCATGGGCGTGGCGCCCACATCTTCGGCCTCTTCCGGCAGATGGCAATCGGCGCACGAATTCTCGTCACCCGTGATGGGCAGCAGGCCATCGACATTGTGGGGGATCACCGGCGGCGCATTCTCGAAAGAGCGCTCGGCGAGTTCCGAGTCACCGGGATCCGGGGCGTCGAAGACGGTTTGGGGCGCGCCCAGCTCCGTCAACAACGGCTCATTGCGATAACTGAGGTCATCGCCGGACAACTCAACCGGCGGGGCGGGTGGGGCGTCTTTTACGACGACCTGATCGCCGGAACATCCGGTCAGGACGAAGAGCAGGGTCAGGGCGATGGCGAACAACTTGACGGACATGGTCAACCTCCAGAAGATTGGGCAATGCCTTGTTTGCGAAACGAAAGGGCCAGGGCGTCGTCGTGGCAGACTTCAACGCAACGGCCGCAGTTGGTGCAGGCGCCGCTGAGAACCGACCCGCTGCCCTTGCTGACCAGGCTCAAGACCTGGCTTTCGGGGCACACGCGCAGGCAGTCCCAGCAGGACGTGCATTTTTTATGATCGTGAACCACGCGCAACAGGCTGAAGCGGCCGATGACCTCGTAAAAAGCCCCGAGAGGACAGAGGTGGCCGCAAAATCCATTGCGCTGGATGAATAAATCGAACAGAAAAACAGCGGCCACGGCCCACCAACCCATCCCCATCCCGAAGACGAGTCCGCGTTGCAGCATGCCGACCGGGCTGATGGCCTCGAAGGCCGCGATACCCAGGACGCCGGACAGCACCAGAGCCAAGGCCAGAAACCAGGTGCGGGTCGAACGCGCCACCGGTTTGCGTGGGTCCTTCTTGGCATCGGCCCGGAACCACGGCACGCGTCGGCCAAGATAATTGGCCAAGTCGGTCACCGGGTTCATGGGGCAGATCCAGGAACAGAACATGCGCCCGCCAAGGACGGCGTAGATCACCAGGGTGAGGCCGGCGCCCAACAGCGCATCGGCAGCCAGCAAACCGCCGGCGGCCAGCAACTGCAGCGTGGCAAACGGATCGGCAAAGGGCACGACGCCCAGCAACACCGAGCTGCTCAGGTTGCCTTGCAGCACCTGCCAGCCCCAGTAGTTGGAACCGACAAAGAGCACCGCCACGGCCAACTGAACCAGACGCCGGCCGATCAGAAAACGGACATGACGGGAACGCGGATTGGTGTCCTGTTCAGTCATCATCCACCTCCCCGCCGATCACGCCGTCGTTCAGGTAGTCCAGGGCCTTGGTGCCGCTTTGATCCACCTGGTCGGCTGCGCCGCCGTCCGGGTTGATGCGGCCTTCATCGACCTCGTCCCAACCCCTGATGTAGCCGTCGCCAACCTTGCCCAGGGCCACATTCAGC
>DAOVTU010000634.1 GCA_030632925.1 Candidatus Krumholzibacteriia bacterium
CGTGGGATTGGTGGGCAAAGTGGTCGCGGGCGTTTTTGGAGCCGACACCTGGCCAGTCATGGTGGTCATCGCTGCGGCCAGCGGCTTGGTGATCATGCCCTTGCGCAACGTGGTGCAGGCCTGGTTGGACAACAATTTCTATCCTGCCCGACGGGCCAACCGACGGGCCATCAGCCTGCTGGCCGAAGAACTCACGGGCTTGATTGACCCCCACGAAGTCGTGGCCGCCATCCAGGACAACCTGTGCACGTTGTACCGTCCGGACGGGTTCGCACTCTTCCTGCCCACCACCGAACCCGAGGCAGGCTTCCTGGCCCGCTTGCAGGGTGGATGTCCCGGCTCCGAGAGCCAAACCGATGATCTGCCCACCGAAGTCTTTCTATCCCAGGACAGCGGCCTGGCCCATCTGTTGAACCGCTTGCGTCGCCCGGTATTCCGCGAAGAAGTCGAAGACCACATGTTCGCTGGTGAAGCAGACCCCCATTCGCTGCAACTGCTCACCCGGTTGAACACCGCCCTGATCGTGCCCTTGATCACCGGCAACCGCCTGTTGGGTTTCATGGCCTTTGGGCCTAAAAACAGCGGGGCCCTTTTCAGCCAGGACGATCTGGCCAACTTGCGTTCCCTGGCGGTGCAGGCCGCCTCGTTGGTGGAAAGTCGCCAGCTCTACCAGGCCAGCCTCGAACGCAAGCGACTGGAAACGGAACTGGAAGTGGCGCGTGACATCCAGGCCAATCTCTTGCCGGACTCCGCGCTGAGCACCGACCAATACGACATCAGTGGGCGCAACGAACCGTGTCGCAAGGTTGGCGGCGACTACTTCGATTATTTCACCCTCGACAACGGCGACCTGTGCTTCGCCATTGCCGATGTTTCAGGCAAGGGCATTCCCGCTTCGCTGATGATGACCTCGGTGCGGGTGGCCTTTCGGCAGGAAGCGGTACCGGGCGTCAGTCCGCGGGCACTGATCACCAAGCTCAACGAAGTCGTCACCGCCCTGGGCAGCCAGGGACATTTCATCTGCTTTTTCTGTGGAGTGTGGACACCGGGCACGGGCCTGCTGCGGTTCTGCAACGCCGGCATGGAACCACCGGTCCTTTTCAGACCCCGCAATCAATACCGCCAAGCCCTCAGAAAAGGTGGACCCGTGCTCGGGGTCGAACGGAGTTCCAGCTATCGCGAGGGCGCCATCGGGCTCGAACCGGGCGACCGCCTGTTCCTGTATACCGATGGCCTGACCGAGGAACGCAACGCCCTGGACGAGTTCTTCGACACCGACCGCCTTCTCGAATTGGTCGATTCTCACCTCGAAGACACGCCAGATGCCCTGCTCGGGAAGGTTTTTTCCCACGTAAATGCCTTCGGAGGGCCCGAACGCTCCGACGACAGGACCGCCATCTTGTTGGAAATCAAAGAGTTATAAATTTAAAGATTCCCCGGACCCATTCTTGCTCAAGTCCTCTTGTCGAGGGCCGAATAGCTTGAGTTTCAAATGATTGCTAAAGCGGCTCGGGCACCGGACGAAAATCATCAGGTCCGTGTCAATTTGCCTCAAAACCAGGGAAGGGGGAGGAAGAATGGCTCCGGAAACCTATTTCTTGGCCGGATTGGCCCTAATCGACCTCTTTTGGTGGTTGAGAAAATGATCGATTCGTCGAACTGCCCCTGACTGAAGGCCTCGCCGCAGTCAGGGGATTTTTTTGCCTATTTTTGCCGCAAAAGGCCTCAAATCAGCGGATAAGTGCTCCGCGCAGCCATAAAACCCAGCCAAACCGCCCCCAGCCCCAGAATCAGGTTAGCCGAGATGTTCAGCAGGCCCAGTTGGCCCGATCCGCTCTGGAAATAGCGTAGAGTTTCATAGCCGAAAGTGCTGAAAGTCGTGAAAGCGCCCAGAAACCCGACCGCCAAAAGCAGCCGTGCCGGATGGCTGATCAAATCTGTCCCCCGCTCCACTTCCAGCAGGAAGCCCAGGGCCAAACAGCCCACAACATTGACCAGCAGGGTGCCAAATGCAAAGTGGGTGCCCAATAGCCGCTCGGCCAACAAACCCACGGCATAGCGCGACATGGCCCCAAAAGCTCCGGCCACTCCCACCAACAAAACCGACTGCATGGACATTCTCCCTGGATTCAAAAAAACCGGAGACGCAGCAAATTACTGCGACTCCGGCTCAAAATACCCGTGTGGTCGCTGCTCAGCTCGCCTTGTTCTTGTCGGCAATGGTCGCCACAATAGCTTTTTCGTAGGTCTCCTTGTCGAGGCCACCCACCCACTTCTCGACGATGACACCGTTGGCGTCAACCAGGAAAGTGGTCGGGATGCTCTGAATGCCCCCGAAATCCTGCAAAATCGTGCTCGTCTCCTCGAACAGGACCATCTCGAAGGTCAGGTTGTTTTCCTTGATGTAGGCCTGAACCTTGGCTTCGCCCTCACGTCCAAACGCTACGCCGACCACAACCAGATTGTCCGCGTATTCATTGCTCAGCTCTTCGAGGTGAGGCAGGGCCCGACGGCAGGGCGGGCACCAGGTGTCCCAGAAGTCAATGATGACCGCTTTGCCGCGCAAGTCGCTGATGGTCAGATTGCCACCAGCGAGGTTCTTGAGAGTAAAATCCGGCGCCGTGGCACCCGGAGTGCTGCCCACGTTCCCCGTAGGGGTAGCGGCGGTCTGAG
>DAOVTU010000663.1 GCA_030632925.1 Candidatus Krumholzibacteriia bacterium
CATCAGCTTGTAGATTCGGATGGATGATAGCAGGATGTTTTCACCCGCACGGCGTCCGCTTACCTCCAACTCCGGAATATCCAACTTGAAGAACCGATTGTTGATGTAGCTCGACGAAAAGACTTCGTGGTCCGTCACCACGCCGCCCTTGGCGTTGAAACTCTTCGAACTGGACTCCGCTTTCTGCTTCGAAGCGACCACGGTAAAATCGGCGCGGCCCATCTGGCCGGTGACCTTGACGCCAAACAGGCCCGACTGGTTCGAGTTGTAGCCCAGCAACTGGCTGCCCGGCAGGGTCAGGCCAACATCGCCGGTCTCGATGGTCTTGATGATTTCGTCTTCGTCGCCCTGGTACATCAACTTGATCTTGGTGGCGTCCGGGCCGATCTGGGCGCTGTTGTGGTCCACTTCGATGATGATTTTTTCGCCGATGGTTCCCGACAGGTTAATCTGCAGTTCCTGCTCCATGTCCAAGGTCGGAAAGAGCGATTGGCTGGTGACCCGCTCGTTGGGCACGAAGGGGTCCACGACCGTGCTTTCGCCGGTGATGGCGATGCGCTCGCGACCGGTGATCTTGATCTTGGTCTTCTCGCCCCGGCCAATGACCTTTTCCAGGGTGCGCGGCAGCTTGATGGGAATCGTCAGGTTGATCAGACCGTCACTGTCCTTGCCAGTCTTGCCAGCGCCAGCCACATCCAGAGCGTCGTTACGAGTCATGATCTGGTCCACTGCGTGGCGGCGGGCGGCTCCGGCATCCAGGTCATCCAGGAAAATCTTGACCACCGAATCATTTACCGGACGGGCCGGAAAATAGGTAAAACCGCCCGGCAAAGGTTCGGAACTCGGGAACAGATAGAAGAAAGTCGGGTATTGGAACTCAGTCATCACGCCCAGAGGGCCGTTGTATTCCACCAGGTGCTCCATGCGCACCAGGTCCACTCGGGACTTGTCGTTCATGACCTTGAAGATCGAAGTCTCCAGGCCCGGATGGCGATCGGGATACCTCAGGGGATCGACCCCCAGCACGGCCAGTCGGCGGCGCATGACCAGACGATCGACGCCCAGCAGGCGGGGATCATCGGTGGCTTTGAGGACCGGATCAAAACCGTAAAGGACAGGCCCATCACCATAGTCAGGATCAGCCAGGGCGACCTGCGGAAGACCCAGTACAGCAGTGACCAGCAGGTTCAGCAACAGCGCCGCAAAGGCGTGGCGGCTGTTGGTCTGGCTGGCAATAACCTGGGTCAATTCGCTACTCCTGCGGCTGTCGGTAGCCGGCGGGGTCGGTTTCCTGGTTGTCACGGACGACTCGAAGCACCAAATTTGTCTGGTACGATGGTCCGTCGTCCTCGAAAATGGTCAGACTGTGCCCGGTACGGGACCAATACCAAGCCGGTGGCGCCACTTCACAGTGACCACAAACCGTTCAAAATGAGGCAGAACCGGACGATGTTCACTCAAACTGGCGGGGCTAATACCCCGATTTTGACAATCAATTGTCCTGAAAATCCGGTCTGCGGGATCGCTGGCCCACGCCCCACCATTGGTGGGAGAATGGCTCCATGTATCTGATATACAGACACTTACTGAAATCGGCGGCCGGCCCATTCTTCTTCGGATGGTTCGTAATCACCTTTTTGTTGATGATAGACGTGCTCTTCAGGTACGTCGATCTCTTTGTCAGCAAAGGTGTTCCGTTTCTCCTGGCCACCAAGGTTCTGGGCCTCAGCTTGGGCTACACGTTTGCATTATCCATACCAATGGCGGTGCTGATTGCCATCCTGATGAGTGTGGGCCAATTGGCCACCGACCACGAGATCACCGCCATGAAAGCTTGCGGCATCAGCCTGTGGGCGGTTTTGCGTCCCCTGCTATTGGGTGCGGCGGTCATTGGTGCCGGCTTGACGGCCTACAACCACTACGTTTTCCCCAAGTCGAACCACACTTTGGCCAACCTTTTGTACGACATCAACCGCAAGAAGCCCATGCTCGAAATTCGCGAAAATCAATTTACGGACATGAGCGACCGCTTGACCATTTTTGTGGCGAAGAAGGATGACCTGACCGGCGAAATTGAAGATGTGAAGATTTTGGAAAAGGAACAACCGGGCGATCTGTCGCCGCGGGTGACCATCGCCGAACACGGCCGCATCATTCCCGATCACGACACCGACTCCATGTTGATCGAACTTTACGATGGGGAAATTCACGAACAACCGGACAAGGAAGAGCCGGACAAGTATCAGGTCATTCGCTTCGGGCAGCACAACCTGCACCTCGAGAACATGGAGCGGGACTTTAAGGAATCCGGACGCAAGGCCCGGGGCGACCGGGAAATGGATCTGAACGACCTGAAAGCGGCGGCAGCGGTCGAGCACGAAAACCAACTGAAGGTTGGCGTACGGGTCGTGGAAATGGCCGGCACTTTTGTCGAGCGCCAGTACCAGACCCTGGATCCGGCCAAGCGGCACATCCGGCTGGGGCAGTCGGCCGCGCCCCCGCCCGGGCCTGAACTGGACGCCTTCTTCGACCGCAAAATGCGCCTGACCCGCACCGGCATCGAGCGCATGA
>DAOVTU010000126.1 GCA_030632925.1 Candidatus Krumholzibacteriia bacterium
AAAGCCGGCGCCGCCAGCACCACTGCCATCAGGGCAGCCACGGACCACCAGCGAAGAAACCTTCTATTGCGCATGACCGTCATCCTTCTTTTGTATCCGGCAGGTACCGGAACACCTGGACCCGATTGTTGATCGAGTCCACGACATAAATCCTGTCTTCAGAGTCGGTGCATATGCCGGCCGGCAGGCGAAACTGCCCGGCCTTCGGACCCTGGGCGCCAAATTTCAGCAGCAGTTGCCCATCGGGGCTGAAGACCTGCACGTTGTTGCTCAGGGCATCGGTCACGTACAGGTTGCCATCGGAATCGAAGGCCACCGCCCGCGGACGGGCCAGGCTGCCCATGCCTCTGGGGCCGGGCCCGAAGCTGGAAACGTATTGCCCCTCAAGGTCAAATACCTGCACGGCGAAGTGGAACGAATCCACCACGTAAACCAGATTGTCCGGCGTGATGGTGATGCCCAGAGGGTGATAAAATTCGCCCTGCATATCTCCGCGCCCGCCAAAGGCTGTCAGGTATTCACCAGCCGCCGAAAATACGACCACTTCGTGCCGGTTGGAGTCCACCACGTAGAGGTTGCCGTTGGCCTCGGACCGCACCATGCCCACCGGCGATATCAGATGGCCTTCGCCGAGGAAGTGCAGGAAATTTCCCTCAGCATCAAAAACAACCAGCTTGCGCAAGCCGGTGTCCGCCACGATCAAAGTGCCGTCGGTATCGACCATGATGTTGACCGGTTCGGCCAGGCGACCGTAGGGTCCCAGGCTTTCCAGGGTCGACGACTTGCCACTGTCGAAATCGAGAATGAGAATGCTCTTGGTCGCCGTATCGGCCAAAAGCAGCCGACCGTTGCTGTCCAGGGCCAGGCCGTAGGGCTTGCCCAGGGCGTGGTCCGGCGATTTGCCGAATATGAAATCGTTGATCTTGCCCCAGAAACCGCGTTGCAGGTCCGAGCTGCCTGTGATTGTGCGTTCGTACACGACACGGGGCTCGCGAGGCGGCGGCGGCCAACCCAACTGCTCGGTGATCGGTGGCTTGCCGCCACAGCCGGACAGGGCCACCAGCAGCAGCACCGGCGCACAGATCAAATTGAATTTGCCCAGGATGCGCTTCATTACTCATGCTCCGGATGACAGCCCAGGCACAGGTTCGCGCCTTTGCTTTTCAACAGGTTCGGTGCTTGCGAACCATGGGCAAAATGGCAGGTCAGGCATTCCAACTTGCCGTTCTCGGTCAATGGCAGACTTGTTGCCATTTTCAGATTCGGTTTCACGCCAAAGGGGTGCTTGTGCTTGGCCATCTCGGTGGACCGGTCGTGGCACTCGAAACACAGCTCGCTCGAAGCCGAGACCAGCACCCAGCGGTTGCCCGTCGCGTGGGGGTCGTGGCATCTCACACACTGGCCGTCCTTGAAGGGCGCGTGTTGAACCGGCGAGGTGCTGCCCTCCACATCAGTGTGGCAATACAGGCACAGCACGGGCACCGGCGTGCGCAGGTTTTTGTCGAAAACCGATCCGTGGGGATTGTGGCAAACCGTACAGGTGCCGCCGGCCACCGGACCGTGAATGAAGTCCTGGGCAAATTCCCCGATTTTGTCCTTGTGGCACAGAAAGCAGGGGTTCATTTCGGAAAAACCCGTCATCTCGCCGGCTTTCAAATCGGCTTCGATGCGGTGGCAGTTCGTGCACACCTGCATGTCGTTGGTCGAGTGGGAAACAAAGCGTTCCTTGATCACCGGATGGCAAGCCAGGCACCAGTCCGCATCCTGCCCCACGCCGGAATTTTCGTTTCCGTCATGGCAATCGAGGCACAACTCGTGGTCATCGCGGCCGTGAAAAACGTAGCGCGTAAAGACCTTCTGATATTTGGAGGGAATGCGTGGCCCGCACATCACGTCCAACGTGACCGACGGGGTCCCCCAGTCATTCTTGCCCAGGTCGGTGTCCTGCCCCAACAGGGCCGCCGGGTTCTTGACCGTAATCTCGTTCAGCCCGTAGGGCAGATGTACCAGAAAATGGAACAGGGAATCCCGCACGGTGGTCGTGCCGACAATCTCGCCGTTCAGCTCAATGACCACTTCGGGACAGGTGGTCCGGCCCACCACATGGATACGGGGCAACTCGGTGCTGACCTGGGTGTCAGGGGCCAGAATCTCCAGTCCCAGCGCCGTATTTTGCGGCACCATAAAGAGGACCGTAAAGAGGACCCAAACAATCTGTTTTTGAAAAACGTTATTCATAGACAACCACATGGGGGTCCGGGTATGAACCCGGACCCCCATGGCAAAGAAAGTCGTCCGAGGACGATTTTGCTTTAGTTCGCCGTATGACACCGCACACACAGCTCATTCTGGGCACCGTTGTCTTCACGCAGGAAGAAACTGCTGGTCGCCAGACCAACGCGATGCACCGAGTGGCAGGTTTCACAGACGATGAAGTCGGCGGTACCGGAATAATCCGCACCAGCGTTGCCATCTTCATTGATCTGGTCAGCCCAGGGCAGAGCCGGGCCAGCCGAGGTGTTCATCGTATTGCTCGCCACGGCAACACCGGCGGGATGCGAAGCAGCCCCACCGAAGGCCGGCGCCGTACCACCGGAGTGGCAGGACACGCAGAAGGCCGAGTCGTCGTTGTTGGCAATCAGGATGTGACCGTTGTCCGCCGAAGCAGGAGCGTGCACGTCGTGACATTCGTTGCAACCACCGATGGGGAAAGAGCCGCCCGTGGTGTAGGTCGGGTGCTTGGTCTCAGCGCCACCGTTGGTGGTTTCGTTGTAGTCGAAGTTGTCCGCCACGATCGTGTAACCGTTCGCGTCGTTATGGCAGTCAATGCAGAACTGGCCATAGCCGGAGGACATGTTGTCTTCCAGAAGGATTGGGTGGGTCAGACCGGCAATGGGAGCCGTCTGGTTGGCCGCACCGTGAGCCGAGTGGCAGTCGTTGCAGTTGAAGGTCGTGCCACTGGTGTAATGCTCCATACCCGCGGTATGATCGCCCAGGCCACCTTCATTGGTATCATCGTGACAGGTCACGCAATAGGTACCCGAAACGGCATCGATGGCCACCAACAGGAAGCTACCCGTACCTTCGTTGTGCACATCATGACAGGACGAGGCATCGCCGGAACAGTCGTTGCCGACGGTGACTTTGTGCTGTTCCAAAGCCGTGTTGAAGGCCGTAGCCGTACCGGCGGTGGTGACAGAACCGTCATGACAAGTGTAGCACAGGTTACCGACGGCCGAATAGGTCGTTCCGACGGTGCTGCCCCACAGGTTGTCTCCCAAGGCATTATGAGGGGTGTGGCAGGCTTCGCAAAGAGGCTTCGCGCCACCGCTGCCGGCCCAACCGGTGAGATCGTGTTTGCCACCGGTAACACCGGCCATGGCCACGACGGGAATTGCGACTAGAGCGCAGGCCAGAGCGAAAATTTTGAGCGCTTTCACGTTGGAACTCCTCTGTTACAACATGGTGAATGGACGGGGAATCATTCCCCGGCCTAACTACTGGGACTTTATCTGGAAAACAGAGACTTTCTGGGCGAGGCGTTCCACCACGTACATTTTATCTCCTGTAAACCACATTCCACGGGGGGCTTCGAAAGAGTACTCGTCGTCAGCAGCCCCCAGGACCGATTTGACTTCGCCTTCAACAGTGAAGGACTGAATCAGGTGACTCATGCCGTCGGACACCCAAATCCGGCCGGCCGGATCCATTGCGATGCCCTTGGGACGGCCAAACGTGCCGGCGGAGTGCCCCGCCGAACCAAAGGCGCGGAGGAATTTCCCCTCCAGATCAAATTCGACAATCCGGGTATTGAGAGCGTCGACGACACAGATGGTGCCATCGGCAGAAACGGTGAGTTGGTCCGGGAAGTTGAAGCCGGCGCCTTCGAGGCTGCGGCCACCGACCACTTGCTTGATGACACCGTTGCCGTCGGTCACGAGCACCCGGTGATTGCCGGCGTCGGTGATCACCAGACGGCCGTCCGACAGAACAGCCAGTCCGTTGGGGCGCAGGGCCGATTCGCCCTCACCCGCGGGGATCTGAATCCGGCGGACATATGTTCCGTCTGCGGCAAAGACCTGAATATCGTTGCGTTGCACATCGCCCACGTAGACCTGATCCTGGCTGTCGATGGCCACGGTGAAGGGCATCAGGAATCCGCCCTCAATGTAGTCGGCGGGCTGGGTCCGTTGGTCCATCTTGTCGCCGATGCTGAACTTCGGCTTGCCCTTCGGGCCGTAGCAGTGGACCTGGCCATTGAGGGTATCGGTCAGGTAAATATTGCCCTGCGAGTTGAGGGCCAAATCCGAAGGCTGGTTCAAGGGCTCACCTGCGGGCGATTCCTTGATTTCGAACAGGTTGGTCAGCGTGACCGGATCCAGAACGACCACCACTTTTTCGGAAGCCGCTTCACGCTCGGCGGCACTGACGCCGAACTTGATCGACAGTTCGCTGGACTGGGGTGTCTCTTCGAATTCGGAATTCATCGCCGACAACACGTAGTAGTAGGTCGTGCCGGCAACCAGGCCGCTTCCCGCATCCACATAGCGGGAAGCTTCGGCGGTGCCGACCACTTCAAAGCCGCTGCCCGAAGTGGTCGAGCGCCAGACGTTGTACGCGATGGCATTGGGCACATCGTCCCAGTTCGCGAAAACCTTCTGGCGGTCGTAGCGCAGGCCGACCCAGGACGGGGCCTTGAAGCCACCGACGGTGCCAGGAATTTTGACCGACTTGGTACCGGAGTAGACCAGCGCGCCGCCCTCGGACACCGCGATCTTATAAGTGTAGGACGCGCCACCGGTCACTTCGGTATCGAAGTAGCGATCCTGATCCGTGCTGCCAATCTGAGCGTAGTCACCGGAATCGTCCTTGCGGAACACCAGGTACTCGGCCGCTCCATCAACCTTGGACCACTTCAGACCAACCTTGCCCTTGACGAAGAAAGCGGCCATCAGATTTGGCGCCGCTGCCTGAGCCACAATGGCTGCACCCATAACCAACAACAGCGAAAGAATCGCCAGGTGGGTCTTTTTGATCTGGATTGTGTTCACGGTTTCATTCCTTTGTTTTGCCACGGCCTGTCGGGCACCCTGTTCGTGAATTGTTTAACAATATAAACTCCCACGCCCTCGGTAGAAGTTTTTTTTAACAGGTTACTCGTCTCTCTTCACAGGTCTTCGTTAGATATGTGACATTTTGATGACCGCTGAGGAAATCATACCGGACCAGCAGGTGATTAACAAAGAAAAAATACTGACTTATAGCCAAGACTGGGGCAGAAACCTGCTTTTTGCGCAAAAACCGCAGAGTTATTGATGTTATTTTAATAACTTGCAATTTCGGGATACAAGTCACAGCAGCAAGGCAAAGGGGCCCCATCTCACAAGTGTGGTGTACCTAATGAGTTAAAACGATGCAAATCTGAGCAGTCCAGGCGGGTCGCGGTGACGCGGTCGTGACAAAAGAGGCCTCTCTCGAATTGAAAAAGGCACTCATTTTCTTTTATGACGAAAAAAAAACAGGTTTTGGGAACATTTTCACCCTCTATCACCCTCTCGGAAGGTAGGAGATGAAAACCAGCTTCTTCCTCAATCTGAGGAGATAGTCAGCCCTTTCTTCTTCAACTGGGAAAATTCGAAGGCAGAACTGGCCGCGCAGTACAGTCCGTCCAGATCATCACGATAGGGCTCCAGGGCATTTGCCACCCCAGCCGGCAATTCATTCTCCAGCCAAGGCACACCCGAACCTTCACGACGTTCCAGAAAATCCGCTTCACCTTCCCAGGCCTCCGCTTCGGCCGCGCGTCCGGCCGCCAACAGGGCCTCGGCATGATTGGCCATCAATTGCCGGATGATTTTTTGATCCGCGCGGCCATACTCGCCACTGCCCTCGCCATCACTGAAGTCCGTATTTGGCGGGTACTGCAGCCAACTGTTGTAGGCCAAGGTATAGATCCAGATGTACTCCCCCAGGCCCATGTTTTCGGCCAGCAGGGCCTCGTTGCGAGCCTCGGTAAATCGCCCGATATTGCCGGCGATGCCAAAGGCCGCTCCCATCATGTCCCCCACTGCACCGAACAGCTCGCCCTTGCTCGGTTCTTCACCTTGGTTGTCCAACTCTTCCAGGCGCTCAAATTTTTGGCCTATTTCCGCAAAGCCCTCGCACATGGGCACCAACGAGCGGCGCACGGCCAGAAAAGCTTCCAACCGGTCCGGCGTCAGGCTATCTACAGTGGGCACAAAGTCTTCGCGAGCACCAAAAGAGCTGGTCAGCTTCTTCTGGGCATCCACAGCCCGGTCGAAAGGCTTCATCATCATGATGCTGCCCCCCACACTCAGGATAATCGACAGCAAAATAGGGATCCCGCAGCCCAGGCCACAGCCCAACAACCATTTCTTACCTGTTCCCGCCACGAGAGCGCCTTTCGTCCAGCCTAAATCACCATCTGGTTTCAGTATGGCCTCACAACGCAGAAATACAACCTCGGGTTGCATCTTGAAAAAACAACGGCGGAAACAAGCCATTTTTGGTATTGTGTAAAAATGCAGTAAGGGTCCCAGATCCCGCCAAACGGCAATTCGGCCCCAAATCCGGCTTTCGAAACTGTCACGCGAGTTTTGATCACCCCCACCGAGGAGGTTCCCATGATTCTAAAAGTATCAGCCCAAATCACGGACAAGGTCAGGAACGGCGAAATCACCGATGAAGACGCCTCCCGATTTTCCCGCTTAGTAGACACCTGCAACCGCGAACTGATGACCCACACCATTATCTCCGACAACAAATACAGCCAGTGGTTCGCCAAGGGCGAAGCCGACCGCGATATCGTCAAACACTTCCTGGTCCAATTCTCCGTCTTCTCCAATCTCTTCCTGATCGCCCAGATGATGAAAGTCATCAACGCCAACAGCATTGAAGGCATGCGCGCTTCCAAGGAAATCCTCGCCAACGAACTCGGCGTGATCTTCAACAAACCCGGCAACAAACTTGAAGGCGTCCAGGACACCGACCGCGAAGGCGATCCCGACATCGTCACCATCGAAGGCAGCGTCGACGGCGGCACCTTCCGCTTCAAGGCCGCCCACTTCGAGTGGCTCGTGCGCTTGGGCGAAACCATGGGCCTGGGCTTCAACGATCTCGGCAAACGCCGCCACGGCACCCCCGCCACTCTCTTCTTCTGCGACCAACTGGCGAGCATCTACGGCAACGAAGACGCCAACATCGCCGAAGGCGCCAGCTTCGCCGTGGAGAACTGGGCCGCCGCCGGATTCTGGAAAGAACTCATCGCCGGCCTCGAGGCCTTCAAAAAGAGCGAACAACCGGACCTGCCCCTGGCCTTCTTCACCTGGCACGACCGCATCGAAGACCAGCACGCCGGCCACGTCATGGACGAACTCGAAGAACTGTTCTTCGAAGAGGGCTTCAATGAAGACAAATTCATCAAGGGCGGCC
>DAOVTU010000513.1 GCA_030632925.1 Candidatus Krumholzibacteriia bacterium
GACGAACACGATATCGTGGTCTGCCATGGCAACGTGATCCGCTGGTGCGTGACCCGGGCGCTGGAAGTGGACCAGACGGCGTGGCTGGGTATGAGTGTTTCGAATGGGAGCCTGACCACGATTCAGATCCGGGCTGATGGCAGTTTCAAGGTGTTGGGAGTGGGCGAAAGCGGGCATATTCCTTACCGCATGAACACGTTTGGCGCGGAGGGGGCCGAGCAGTAATTGACTCGCTGACGTTGACCGACTATGATTCTCCTGACCGTTAGGGGTGGCTGTCCCACTTGAAAATAGGGACGCAAAAGCCTGAGAAAAACCCTTGGAACCTGAACCGGATTATGCCGGCGTAGGGAAACGGGCCGCGAGCGGCGCCATCCATTTACGGAGGCGCCTTTTTCTGTCTCGCCGTCTTCCCCGCCTGGCCAACCTTTAGGGGTGCCAGACATGAAACTCGTCCAAATTCTGATTCTTCTCATTCTACTGTTGGCCGGGACCGCCTTGGCTGAGGCTCCTGTCGACGCTACTGGTGACGCTGCGGGCGACGCATCCAGCGATGCATCCAGCGATGCAGAAGTCGTCGTCATCACCGCCTCGCGCTATGGCGAAGAAACCCGGCTGAACGTCACCAACATCTCCCATGAAGAATTGCAACTGCGGGAACCGGACCTGGAGCTGCCGCTGCTGCTGCAGAACATCCCGGGTGTGTTTGCCTACAGCGATGCCGGCAACGGGCTGGGGTACACCTACCTGAAAATGCGCGGCTTTAACCAGAACCGCATCGGTGTGTTGTTCAACGGAATTCCTTTCAACGACCCGGAGGACCATCAGGTCTGGTGGGTGGATCTGCCGGATCTGGGCTCCAGTGTGCAGGACATTCAGGTGCAGCGCGGAGTGACGAACTCTGTCGGCGGCATGACGGCCATCGGGGGTACGGTGAACATCATTTCGCGAGATCTGACTAAAACCCCGCAAGGCCTTATCTCTTTGAACATCGGCAGTTACGGCACGAAGCGCCAGATGATCCAGTACCAGACCGGCGAGCTCAACAACACCGGTTTCCGTTCGATGATCCGCCTCTCGCGGCAGGAAACCGATGGCTACCGAGATCGCTCGGGCCACGACGGCTGGGCGGTGTTTTGGAGTGGCCAGTACGACACCGACAATACCACGACCAAGATGAACATTTACACCGGACGCGAGGTCACGCAGCACGCTTGGGATGCGGTGCCCGAGTCGGTCCTGGCTGAAAACCGCCGTGCGAACATGGAGACCTACCACAACGCCATTGACGACTTCCGGCAGCCGCATTACGAACTGCACAACACCTGGTTTCTATCTGACAAAGTTGAGTTGACCAATCGCCTGTATCACATCAAGGGCGAAGGCTTCTACGAAAATTTCAAGGCCGACCAGCGCGCCGGTGACTACGCCTTGGATCAACTGCCGGGCGTGGGGGCGGATGATGACGTGGACCTCGTGCGGCAGAAATGGGTGCGCAAGGAGCACACGGGCTGGGTGCCTCATCTGAACTGGAATCAGGGTGGTGGCCGCCTGTTGATAGGTGGCGACTGGTACACGTTCCACTCCAACCATTGGGGCAACGTGCTGGGTGCCGAAGGCTTCACGCCGGATGATTTTGTGGACGGCTTCAAATACCACGAATACACCGGCGACAAGGACCAGTATTCGCTGTACGCCAACGAGCGGTGGAACGTGGGTGGTGGCCTGACCCTGACGGCGGACCTGCACTACCAGCACAAGGAATACAGTTTCAAGCAGAAGGAAGTGGGCAGTTTTGCCGACGAATTGCGGAATGCCTACACCGTGGAATACGACTTCTTCAACCCCAAGGGAGCCGTGAACTGGCAGGCGCCCCATACAGTCGGCGGCGGCGAAGTGAAATTGTACGGTTCGGTGGGCGTGAACCACCGCGAGCCCACCGACGGCGAATTGTTCGACACCTGGCAGGGCGGCGATGATCTGGGCGTCACGCCCTTGTTCGGCTCCAGCCAGGATGTGCTCCGACCCGATGGCAGTGTGGCTTTTGTCGAGTGGGCCGATCCGCACGTGAAAGAAGAACGCGTGCTGGACTACGAAGCGGGCTTTTCGTGGCAAAACCCGTCGGTTGCCTTGAACGTCGGCGGCTATTGGATGGAATTCACGGACGAGATCGTGCCCTTCGGTGGTGTGAACGATGACGGCAGCAGCATCCGGGGCAATGCCGAAAGTACGTTGCACCGCGGCGTGGAACTGGAATTCCGGGCCAAGGTGAATCTGAAAAACACCGTTTCGTTGGCGGCTTCGAAAAGCTGGGATGAATTCGAGACGTTCATTTTTCACGATTGGGATGGCTCGGTGGCTGACCTTTCCGGCAACCCTATCGCGTTGTTTCCTGAACACCTGGTCATGGCAAACTGGGAAACGGTTTGGAACCCGGAGGTGCGCACGCGCATCCGGGTGCGCAATACCGGCGAGCAACATTTGGACAATACGGGCGATGACGAACGGGTGATCGACGCCTGGACTTCGTTGGATCTTTCGGTGTGGCTGGACCTCGGAGCGGTGGGTATGGAGGCTCTCGAAGGCACTACGGCTTTCCTTCACGTGAGAAATGTTGGTGACACCGAGTACGAAACATGGGGATACTACTACGGTGAGAATTATTACACCCCGGCTGCGGGGCGCAACTTTGTACTTGGAGTGGACCACACCTTTTGATGAACAGCTACGAACCTGAAACAGGCGGCGCGTCCTGCCCGATCTTTCCCAAGAAGGGTTTGCGCGCCGTTGTCCTGTGCGACGGCCCGCCTCCGCCCCTGGAGTTGTTGGCCTATTGGCTGACCGGTGCTGAACTCTTTGTCTGCACCGATGGCGCCGGACATCCTTACCATAACCTGCCGCGCACGCCCGATGTGGTGATCGGTGATTTTGATTCCCTGTCCGGACGAGTGCTGGACGGCCGTGACGGCCCACTCTTCCTGCAGGTCGTCGACCAGCACACCACGGACAGCGAAAAGGCTCTGCTCTACCTGGTGGATGAGGGTTATGAGGAAATCGTGCTGTTGGGTGCGACCGGTTGGCGCCTGGACCACACGCTTTTTAACGTGCACCTGCTGGAACGTTTCGCCGACCGTCTGTCGATCTGCATCGCCGGCCACCACGCCGACACCGTGCGCCTGGCGTCCGATACAGCGGTGTCCTGGGACCTGCAGACAGGCGTCAAGTTCTCGGTCATGCCGTTGGCCGGCACGGTTTCCAACGTGACCATCGAAGGCGCCGAATACCCGCTGCTGGGCGAAACCCTCACCGCCGGGGGCATGGCCACCATTGGCAACTGCGTCACCATGAGCCC
>DAOVTU010000245.1 GCA_030632925.1 Candidatus Krumholzibacteriia bacterium
GCGCAAAAACTTGGCCAACATGTGTACGTAAGCCATGGTGGTGCCCAGCTCGCGGTCGCCCGAACCGTCAAAATACTCACGCACGAGCTCTTCGGTGTGGCAAGCCAAGGGCTGGCTCGCATCCACCCGCGCCGGCAAAAAGCCGCCCAGGGCTTCCCGGCGTTCGCGCAAATACTGCAGTTCCGGCGCGTCCTCGTCCGGCTTGTAGAACGGCGCTTCAGCAATGTCGTTGTCGCTGATGGGAATGTTGAACCGCGTGCGGAAGCTTTTCAGTTCATCCTCGTTCAGCTTCTTCTGGCTGTGCGTGATGTTCTTGCCTTCGCCGGCTTCACCGAGGCCATAACCCTTGATGGTCTGGGCCAGGATCACCGTTGGCGAACCCTTGTGCTCAACGGCCGATTTGTAGGCCGCATGGACCTTGGCCGGATCGTGCCCACCACGCCGCAACTTGTGCAGCTGTTCATCGCTGTAGTGGGCCACCAGTTCCAGCAATTCAGGATACTTGCCAAAGAAGTGCTCACGGATGTACGCGCCACTCGACACGCTGTACCGCTGCATCTCGCCGTCCAGCACCTCTTCCATGCGCTGCAGCAGCTTGCCGGATTTGTCTTTCTCCAGCAGGACTTCCCAGTCGCTGCCCCAGATGACCTTGATCACATTCCAGCCTGCGCCACGGAACGCAGCTTCCAGTTCCTGGATGATCTTGCCGTTGCCCCGCACCGGACCATCTAGGCGCTGCAGGTTGCAGTTCACCACAAAAATCAGGTTGTCCAGGTTTTCGCGGCTGGCCAGGGTGATGGCGCCCAGGCTTTCCGGCTCGTCCATCTCGCCATCGCCCAGCAACGCCCACACCTTGCGCCCACTGGCACCGCGCAGGCCCCGGTCTACGAGATAATGATTGAAGCGGGCCTGATAAATGGCCGTCAACGCCGTCAGGCCCATGCTCACGGTGGGGAATTCCCAGAAGTCGGGCATCAGGTAGGGATGCGGGTAAGAGCTGAGGCCACCATCGGGGCCCAATTCGCGCCGGAAGTTGGTCAGATCTTTTTCGGTGAGCCGGCCTTCCAGGAAAGCGCGGGCATACAGCCCCGGCGAACCATGGCCCTGGAAGTAGACCTGGTCGCCCAGGAACTCGTCAGTGCGGGCGCGCCAAAAATGATTGAAGCCCATCTCCCAGAGGGTGGCCGAAGAAGCGAAGGTCGAAATGTGACCGCCAATGCCCGGCAGTTCCTTGTTTGCGCGCACAACCATGGCCATGGCATTCCAACGCACCAGGGACTTCGTGCGGCGCTCCAGTTCACGATTGCCCGGATACACGGGCTGCTGATCCTGGGGAATGCTGTTGATGTACGGCGTATTGGCCGTGAAGGGAATGCTCACCCCTTGTTCCTGGGCGCGGGTCTGCAGCAGGCGCAGGATTTGGCGCACGCGGCCGGCACCCTGCTCGCGCAGGACATAGTCGAGGGATTCGCGCCATTCGCTGTTTTCTATTTCGTGGAGCTGCGTTTGCTCCGGATTCTCCTGAGGGTCCTGGGTCGCCATGGACTTGGGCTCCAAACAAGTTGAAGGAATCAGCTGTTTTGCACGCACAAAGAACACTCAAACGCGTGATTTGACCAGTTTTTTTCGCGCGGGGTACATAAGGTGACAAAAAAAGGCGTCGACGCACCTGGCGCCGACGCCCAAAAGCTTCAGCTTCGGTGGCATTGGGTTACCCTGCAATGGATCAACCCCTTATCAGCCACTCGCTGGAAGGGCCCTGTCAGCGCAGGGACACCACCTCCACTGAGCTATATCTATCACTAGCCACTGGATCACCTCCTTACTCGGGCGTGTCATCCGCGGCGAGACCCACCTCGCCCAGCTTCCCGGGCCGCCCAGGCCACTGGAAGCTGTCGCGCTAGGCGCGATCTGGACAAATTAAAGCCTAGCATAGTCTGGCAGGGTTGCAAGAGGGGATCTGCAGGTCACCAGGTTCGGTCAGAGTGCCGCCAGGGGCTGTGGAGTTCGACCCCGCTGCGATTGACGTCCAGCAAGACAAAGCCGGGCCGGCCATATTCGGCCGCCTGGGTATGGACCACCAGGTTGTCTTTGATCTGCGCCACGCCACTGCCGTGAGTGTGCCCGCAGAGCACGGTGAACTGGCAAGCGGGATGTTCAACGGCCATGCCGGCCAACATCTCGCCCATGGCTCCGCAGGTGAAACCCGGCAACCAGGTCTCGCTTGAAATTTGCCCTTCGTGCCAACAGGCCTCACGAAAAGGAGGCACATGGGTCAAGACAACAACCTGTTCGCTGTTGCGCGCGGCTGCCAATATCTGTGGTGCCAGGCTGTCTGCCGCTTCACGGCCCAAGCGGCGCAATTCGGCTTCAAGAGGGGTGTCCTCACCAAATACGCCAAAACTTTTCGAGTCAAATACCTGATGCAATTCCGAGATCACTACATAGTCGTTCAGCACTACGTTCGAACCGGCAAAGTCACCGATACGCGCATCGCCCCAGCCACCGTTGCCGACCAGTTGGATGCCGGGCGCCAGCTCGTGCGGCCCTGTCCGCGCCAACCACTGCAAGTTCTGACAATCCAATGCTTCCACGCCCTGTCGCACCTCGGCGATAGAGCCCCCATAGTAGTCATGGTTGCCCAATACAAAATAGACCTCGGCTCCGGTCCGCATAGTCAATGAGGTCAGTTTTCCTTCAATCTCCATCGCCGTGGAGATATCGCCCCCCAGCAGCAACACCGAAGCATTGCTGCCCCGAACCTGATGGCAAAAATCGTCCATGGCCGCTGGCGAGGCACTGTCCAGGTGGACGTCGGTGGCCCACGCCAGTGTCAGAGATGGTCTTGGGTTCATTTTTCATCCTCCCCTTGAGAACCACGTATCCTTCAATCAAGCACTCGCCAGATTGATAGACAGGAAATATTCGGAATGTTAACTTCGCCCGGCAAGACTTCGGCAGACTCAGTCCATGGGACTTCATTCATGAGATTCATGAGAATATAGGCAGACGTGCGCTTGACCAGCAAATTCGGATTCTTCGGTGTTTTTTTGATGTTGACCGATGGCCTGACCGCCTGCGAAAAGCCCGCCCCATCACGGTGTCCTTGCCCGCCGGATACAACGAGCGCAAGGAAAGCTTCCCGGTGCTCTACCTCGTCGACGGCGGCTTCGCGCAGGATTTCATTCCCATGGCCGGCATGGCGGCCCTCGCAACATTATCTGGCCAGTACCGCGAGTTCATCCTGGTCGGCGTACAGACCAACGACCGGTATTACGAACTGACCTCGGCTTCAGAAGTGCCCTACGATTTGGAAAACATCCCCCACAACGGCGGCGCCGACAAATTCCGCCAACACCTGCAGGATGAAGTGAAGCCTTTCATCGAAGGTCGTTACCGCACCAGTGGCGAAGACGGAATCATCGGCGAAAGCCTGGCCGCACTCTTCATCACCGAAACCTTCCTGCGCACACCAGCCAGCTTCGACCACTTCATCGCCATCAGCCCTTCGCTGTGGTGGGACGACATGGGTCTCAGTCGCGAGGCCTCAGGTTTACTCAACGCGGCCGATTTTCCAGCCGACCGGTCATTCTACTTCACGGTCGCCAGCGAAGGCGGCACCATGCTCGAAGGTGTGGAGCGATTGGCTGCGGCCCTGGAGCACCACGCGCCGGGTTCTCGTTCTATATATCAAGATCAAGACACCCAAATTCAGGCGGACACAATTTCAGGGGCACAACCTAAAATTCACAAACGTAGTCCCCCCCAGTGTCCGTTTTGATGACCAACCGGAATTGTTTAGTCACTGCGACACCACCCCCACTTCTCATGGCTCCCTGTGAGAGGGGGAGGCTGTCTTTAATGTCAGGCACGAACAGGTTGCAATCGCGCCAGGTCTGTCCCTCGGGCAACTCGGCCAGCGAAGGCCGCACCTTCTTAAAATAATTGTACCGGCCCGGGCGGATCGGATTGATACCACACTGGGTCTGATCCAACGTGACGGCGCGCACTTCGCCGCTGCCGAATTGTTTCGTCGTGGCCTCAAAAATCGCCTCGGCGATTTCCGGGTCATTGCCGGCCTGCAACACTGTCAGCAACAGCAGGTAGGTTTCCGGGCTTAGGAACAGGTTCTCCGGCACAACGACGTCCACGTCAAGGCGCCACACCCCACTTGCATTGTCAATGCTAAGCCCGACGCCATCACCGGGCTCTCCCCAAGTCGGATCCAGAATGTCATCGTTTCCACCGCCGTCTTTGATCTGGTTGTAAGGGTCACAATTGTAATCGATCTGATACTCCCACCCCAAAGTTCGACGGACAGGTTCGGTCCACGCTTCGCGCGGGTCATCCTGCCCATGCAACAGTACTGACATACTGTAAAGCCTGGCCGGAACGACATAATGAGTCTGCTCGAAGCCGATACCATTTTCTCTGGTCGAGACAAAATAAGTCTGTTTGTCCACCAGCATCACCAGGTTCTGCTTGTACTCCAGATCATCCGGACCCGGAGCCCGCGCCACGGTCAATTCGGTCACATCCTGGAAGCAGGGATGGGTTGCGGGGTCATCCACACACTCCAGCGAAGAATTCCAGGCCGAAGTCGAGGACGTCTTGGGCAGCAGTTCCACGCACTGCAGGCAGGGCGGGAAGCCCACATCGAAGCTCAATTTGGCCGGGGAGCCATCGCGACGCCCATGCTCATCGACCGCTTGCATGTTCATGGTGAACTCGGTATTGGGTGCCGTCAGGAAACCCAGCGTATCGGCGTACCAGCAGGTATCACACAAAGCATCCCAAGGAGGTTCAACTCTCAATTCGCTCGATTCCGAATTGAAGGAGAACGTACCACCGGTAAAATCCTGACGCACTCCCTGCATAAAGCCGGTGAATCCTATCTTAAAATTGTTGTCCAGCGTTCCGTCCCGACGGTCATCACGCGCCAGCGCCTTGAAAACGACGTATGTCCGGTCGGGAATTCGTTCACCGCCAACGAACGGATAGTGAGTTTGGGCCGGATCGTTGAGCCGGATATAGTAGGGATATATCTCTGGATCTGAAGGGTGCGACCAATCCGTTTCACCATTCAGCATGATCGTTTCCGGGTCATAGTTCACTACAAAATTGAATGGTTGTCGTTCGGCCAGGACTTCTTGCCCCAGAACATCAAGAGTGTTCAACCGTACTTCAAAAGACCCGTCTGGCAGAAGCATGCTAAGAGGATCTGCACCCGAACCATCATTCAGGAAAGCGAGTGACGAAACTCCTCCAAAGTACGAAATGCTATCGCCCGTTGCCTCATCAAAAAACCTCGGATGCCAACAGTCATTCAAGGCCGGGAAACAGTTTTCACTTGCGAGAAAATATTTGGAGCCGAGTAACCCATCATCAAAAGGAAATACAGTATCGAGAGTAGCCAGGGCGAGTGGGTCCATACCGACAATAGCTGGGGCCACACCTCTCCAACGCAGCCTAAACGACTGGCCAAAGCCAATCGTATCGCCCAAGGCAAAAGGAATTTCGTTCCCGCCACCC
>DAOVTU010000514.1 GCA_030632925.1 Candidatus Krumholzibacteriia bacterium
CAGGGGCACGAAGGATGTGCCCGCATGGGAGCCGTCACAGAAAGGCTGGCCCGCGGATTTGCCGCAGGTGCAGAAATACTTATCCTCACCCTTTTTCAGCGTGACCATGATTGGCTTGTTGTCGGCGATGATCGGCCCATCGCTGTCGGCCACCTCCGCCTCCGGCGCCGGCGTCTTCCCGGTCGCAGCTTCGGCCGTTGCGCCGCCATCCTTCCAGCCGTTCTCGGCGTGGGAGTAGTCACAGAAGGGTTTGTTCTTCGAAGACCCGCACCGGCAAAGAGAGAATTTGGTGTTCGAGGCGTGGGTGGGCTGGGGCTTGTCCGTCATCGCAACAGCCTCTACATCGTAGGGCCCGTTTTTTACGATCGTGATTTTCTCTTCGGTGCGTTCGTCTGTCTTGGTCTCGCCACCAATCGTGTAGGCCAGAGCTCCGGTCGGGCAGGCCCGCACGCGGCCAATGATGTCGTCCACGGTGCCTTCGTCAGGATAGATCCAGTGCGAGCCGTCGCCGGACTTGAAGACATCCGGCAGTCCATGGACACAGTTGCTGGCACCCGAGCAGATGGAACGATTGAAGTGGACGGTGATGTCCTGGCCCGGATATTCCTGCAGGATTTCACTGTCGATCTCGCAGTCACTTGAAAAACCCTCTGACACATGAGTGAAATCACAAAAGGGTTTGGTCTCGGACTGGCCGCAGGTGCAAAGCAGGACGGTCTTGTCGGTCTTGACCACGCTTCCGTCCTTGAAGAGGATTTGGCTTTCCGTCTCGAGCTCCAGCGGGCCATCGGTGAGGGCGGTAATCCTGCTCTTCATATTCGAATGCTCCTGCGGTATGGGTCAAAGGAGGTATGGGCGTTGTCGAAATAGCCGCTCATTGAGTTGCAAAGCATAAGGACAGATTGCGATTTTGGAAAGCGGGCGCGCGGAACGACAAACTGCCGGCGGAACCGGTGTCCGCTGATATCGAACACTTTGAGATTGAGTGTTTCACAATGGCTAGCCCGGGACAATGTTGAGGTGTTTGTGAAAACGTTTTCGCAACATCCAACAAGCCCAATCGTAGATATCCTGCTTTCTAACGGGCCCCAGTTTCGGACCAATTAGTGACTGCTCGTGTGGAGGGGAAGGGAACGTGTCCCGCAATGCTTTTTTCTACAACACTGCCGATGGGGAATATCATGCGCTTATCTGAACTTAAACTGATTACCGTTCTTGCTTTGATTTTCCTTTGCTCCGGCTACGCTCTCGCCCAGTCCAGTGAGGCCGTGACAACCGACTGGAATGAAGTCCGCCAGGCCGCATACTCCCTCGTGGAACAGGATGACTATGATGGTGCACTGGCCCTCATCAAACAATCCGCGCCGGAACTGCCGGAACGCGCATTTGAGATCTCCGATTTGAACATCGAAATCCTCTTCGACGCCGGGCGCACTGACGAGGCCTTGGCCGTCTGGGAAAAGGGTCTTGAGGCAGGCTATTTCTACTTTGTCATACCTCGCTCGGCCACCTATAACGCCGTACGCAATAATGACCGCTTCAAGGAAGTACTCGCTCGAAACAACAGCCTGCGCGCCGAGGCGAATGAAAAGTCCGAACCGGAGTTCAAAGTGATCACGCCGGCTTCCTATTCTCCGGACCGCTCGTACCCACTGGTGATGATCATTCACGGCGGTAATCAAAGTATCGTCAAGGCGATGAACAGGTGGGAGCCAGGTTTTTTTGGTGATGATCTGATCATCGCCTACGTGCAATCCAGCATGCAGGCCAATACCAAGTCGTACCGCTGGGACCTCAGCGGTGTTGATATCTACCAACGGCCCACAGCGCAGGATGAAGTGCTGGGCCTGTATCAGTCCATTGTCGAAGAATATGCCGTGGACACCCAAAAGGTTATGCTGGCGGGCTTTTCCCAGGGCGGCAACCTCTCGTTGATCATGGCCGCCGAAGGAACCATCCCGGCCAAGGCTTTCATTGCCGGATGCCCCGCCACCAGGGGCCCGGTATCGCTGGAAATTGCTCAAGCCGCGGCAGCGCGTGGCCTGAGCGGTTCCATTTTTGTCGGCAGCGAGGACTGGACCGCTGCCACAGCCCAGACCACGGTCGACAACTTCAAGGAAGCCGGGCTGGCCATTGACCACATTGTCATGGAGGGTAAGGGACACGAATTTCCGGACAACTTCGAAGAGGTGCTGGGCGAGGCGGTCGCACAGTTCCAGCAATAGTCACATTTGTCGGTAGACGGGGTTCGCAACGCCCATACCCAATACCAGGAGAACGCACTCCGACGATAAGAACCGCAATCTAGAGACGTTGCAACAACAGCGGTCCCAGGACCAACATGCCTACCGCGGCCGTGGCCACAGCTGCGACCAACACCGCCCCCGCCAGGACGTCCTTCACCTGGCCATAGCGCACATCATGTTCGGGACTGAGAATATCCACCAGCATCTCGCCCGCTGTATTGACCAGTTCCAACGCCAGCACCAAGCCCATGCTCGAGGCCAACAACGCCCACTGCATCGCCGAAACTTCCAACCACCAGGCGAGCCCCACGACCACGACTGCGGCCAAAAGCATCACGCGAAAATTGCGGCCCTTGCTGCCGATCGCAATGCCTTGCGCCGCGTAGACAAACCCTTTGAAAAATGCCGTCATGTGGTCGTCACCTCTTCCAGACGTTGGTCGCTGGGCAGGCCCGGTTCGGTGAACAGCAACCAGGTGTGGATGGTGTGGTCGGGATAGAGTTCGGCCACCACCTCGCCGTAAGTAGCCAACTGCGGGCGGTAGTGCTCGACCAGATTTTTTCGCACCGCCACGTCGCCACCGAAGCGGTTGGTTTTGTAATCGATGATGTCCACACGGTCCGGACGGACCACCAGGCGGTCTATGATGCCGGTGATGCGTTCTTCAGTGGGTTTTTTGCCCTCCGGCGCGCGGCGGTGGATGACAGGCACTTCGCTTAACCCCTGGCCACCTTCATCTTGCGGTCGGAACACCCACGAAAGGTTGGTGTCCTCAAAAACCGCTGCCGCCTCGTCAAAATGTGCCCCACTGACCACCGGCAGCGCGCCATGGTCGGCCGCCAACTGCAACGTCAGATGAACCTGATGCCCCCTCTCCGTGGGATCCGATTCATCTTGCTGCACCCGCGGCCCGGCGGACAGCGGCATGCTTTCGTCAGCATTGTCATCATGCACACCCGAAGGCGTGATCACTTTCATGGTTTCGCGCGGCGGCGGTGGCTGCCAGGTCTGCGTATCGTCGGCAGCACCACTTGGCACGGTGGCCGCCTGCGGTGTCACCGACGCCGGTGGCCGGGTCATACCCACCGGATCA
>DAOVTU010000317.1 GCA_030632925.1 Candidatus Krumholzibacteriia bacterium
ATAGTGGCGATCAGTCGGGTCAGGGCAGGCAGCGCTGGTTCATCCGCACACTTGTCCAACTCCGCCAACAGCAATTTTAAATTACCGAGCGCGGCCGGGATGTGGGCCATAAATTCCGCCTTGCCCTTCACGTGCCCGAGGTATCCGTAGGCCCCCAGGGCTTGCATCACGCGCTGCAACCCCGCCTGGACGGTCATCGTCCGGATCAAATCCGGTTCCGCCTGAGGACAGCCTGCAGCAAAACGTGTCACCAGATGTTGACGCAGTTCGGCCGGGATGTCCACATATGGGTCCCACACCAGACTGGCCAAATCATATGTCAGGGGCCCCAGACGCAAGCCCTGAAAATCAACGAGGCGGACTTGACCGTCCTGGATGAGGATGTTCTGGGATTGGAAATCCCGGTGCAACAGGACCCTGGGCTGATCGGCCACGCTCGCGGCCAAGGCCGCAAATTCTTCATCCAGGCCCTCCAAAACCGCATTTTCCAGTCCCAGATGCCCTTGCAGGAAGCGCTCCCGGAAATAGGACGTTTCCCAGCGCAGTTGCGCCAGATCGAGAGTGCGGTCCACCGCCAATGGACATTCAGCGTCAGCCTCAGCCGTGACAGCCTGCAGGGCCAACAAGTGGTCCACAACCTGCTCATAGTGTTTGGCGGCGTCGGCAGTTTGGGCCAGGGTATGGAGAGTGTCAGTTCCCAGGTCCTCCATCAGCACCGTGCGGGCCGGACCATCGACCGACAAAATGCGCGCCGGTCCCAGGTCGTGTTTAGCCAGGAAGCCGGCCACCGCCAGGAAGCGTTCAAATTCGTCGTCGCCCGGAGGGCTGTGCATCGCCACAGCCGTCCAGTTGCCGTGGGCCAGGCGCCAGAAATTGCGGTCCGAGCCGTGGCCCGTCAGGCGAGTCAACTGGAAGCCTTCTGGGGTTCGGGCGTCAGGCCCGGCGGCGGACAACCACCGGCCCAGCGTGCCCAAGTCATCCCAGGCCAATGGCGACGGGGCGTACCCGCGCACGGCCGCCGGGTCCTTGGCCATGGCTTTCACCAAGGGCGTGATCAGGGAGGAAAATCCTGGCCCGATGTTGGCCAGAACGCGGCGGTCAAAAACACCGACACCGGCGTAGGTCAGTTGGCGGTCGCCCGGAGCAGGTGTGGGACCATCGCCGGTGCCGCCGATGTGGCGCACGGTGCCATCTTTGGCCAGAGTGACCGAATTGACAGCCGGCCAATCGGCCAACAGCAGGGTGGCCAAGGCACCGGATTCCTGATGGGATTTGATCAGTTCCCCCAGGTCCACATCACAGTTCACATCACCGTTGTAAACGACAAAGGCTTCGCTGGCCGCCAGGAAATTACGAGCATTGTCCAACGCGCCACCGGTGCCCAGAATGTCCGCTTCAGGGAAAGACTGCAACTGGTCCGCTTGCGGGAGATCCTTCAGGTGGCCCTCCACCATTTCGCCGCGGTGGTGGCTGTTGATGGCGAGGGGAGAAATGCCGGCCTCAAGCATACGGGTGATGATGCCATCGAGCAGGGGCGCGCCGCCGACGGGCAGCAACGGCTTGGGCAAATGGTCAGTGACCGGTGCCAGGCGGGTGCCATAACCGGCGGCCAGGATCAACCCACGCAGACCCTTATTCATAGTGCCGGAATTCGGCTGAGGCCACGGCAAAGGCTTGCAACTGTTCCATCCATTCGGCTTTCATCTGCCAGGGCGAGGTGCCGGCTTCGACCTGCTCGCGCCAACGGGTGCCGCCGGCCAAGATGTCGATGGGCAGTTTGTCCGCCTCGTATTCGTAGGGCGGTTGCTTCCAGGCAAAATCGTTGGGCCACAACTGGGCGATGGCCGTGATGGCCGCCGTGTAGGTGGCCACCGACTCGAAGCACCGCGGGTCTGTCACGTGCACCTGCACGCCACCGCACACTTCGCCGGCAAACTTGTGGAACGTGGGCTCAAAATGCAGCGGCCTGAAACGACACCCCGGCAGGCTCCAGTTGTTCAGCAATCCGACCAGGGTTTCGGGGGCAATATAAGGCGCGCCAAAAATTTCGAAAGGGCGCGTCGTACCGCGACCTTCACTCAGCTCCGTGCCTTCGAGCAGGCAACCGCCGGGATAGACCCAGGCCGTATCCAGTGTGGGCATATTGGGCGAGGGCAACACCCAGGGTAAGCCGGTTTCAGCGAAGTTCAAATCGCGTTGCCAGCCGTCCATCCAGACGACTTCGAGGTCCACCTCCAGGCCCCGCCACTTCACAAAGTATCCGGCCAGCTCGCCGATGGTCAGGCCGTGCCGCATGGGAATTGGCGCCAGGCCCACGAAGGATTTGTATTCCGGATCCAGCACCGTGCCTTCGGTGTGGCGGCCGCCGATGGGATTGGGACGGTCCAAGACGACCACCTTTTTGCCCGCCTCGGCGCAGGCCTCAAGGCAGAGCAACAACGACCAGATGAAAGTGTAGTAGCGTGCGCCTACGTCCTGCAGATCCACCACCAGGGTGTCGATGCCGCTCAGCATTTCCGGTGAGGGCTTGCGGTGTTCGCCGTAGAGCGAAAAAACGGGCAGTCCAGTGGCGCGGTCGGTGAAGCCTTCCCATTCGATCATATTGTCCTGGGTCTGGCCCAGGAGGCCGTGCTGGGGGCCAAAAAGCGCCGCCAACTCCACGGCCGCTGCTTCGGTCATCAGGTCCAGCGTCGGGCGCAGGTGACGGTCCACCGAAGCGGGGTGCACCAGCAGACCAATGCGTTGGCCGCGCAACGGTGCAAAACCATCAGCGGCGATCACTTCCAATCCTGTTTTCACATGTGCCAAAACCGACTCCCGGTCAGTTGTAATAGTCTGGTTTGCAGCCGCCTCAGCCGTCCCACATGCGCTCGTAGGCGGCCAGGCGTTCGTCGATCAGGGCGCGGGCCTCTTTTTCGTTGGCCAAAGGCCGGACGACTTTTTCGCCCGGCTTGGAATCTTCGACCAGGGCCCAGCCCAGTTTGCGTCCGGCGGGCAGCGGTCGGCGCACCAAAAGGATCACGCCCCCCATGCCGGTCGGCGTGTCTTCGACCAGTTTGAAGTGCGAAGCCAAGGCCTGCCAGTTGTCTTCGGGCAGGGGCACGATGGTGCCGTCGGCCAAGGCGGTGATCAGGCGGGCCTCGGTATACTTTTTCACGCCTGCTCCTTCCCAGCCAGATTTTCGACGGCCTCAGCCATGCGGTCCCAGGAGTACTTTTCCTTTTCGCCCGCCACCGCCGCGCCAAAGGCTGCAGCTTTGTCTTCCTCAAAGAACCGGACGATGGCGTCGGCCAACCCTGCGCTGTCTTTGGGCGGCACGATGAACCCGGTTTCCCCGTCGCGCACCACTTCGGGCAGCCCGCCCACATCGGTGGTCACCACGGGCAGGTCGTAGTTATAGGCGATTTGGATGATGCCGCTCTGGGTGGCCGAAACGTAGGGCAAAACCGCGAGGTCCGCCGCCAGGAAATAGTCTTCAACCGTATCGTCGGGCACGAAGCCGTCCACCAACCGGATGACGTCGGCCCCACCCGAGGCCGCGATGCGATCCAGGTAGGGCTGCTTCTCACCGTAGATGTCACCCACGATGAGCACCTGCACCCCCGCGCCAAATTTTTCCTGCAATTGTCCCGCCGCGTCAATCAGGTGCATCACACCTTTGTAGGGTTTGATGAAGCCGAAGAACAGCACGAGCCGGGCTTCGGCCTCCAGCCCCAGGGCCGCACGGGCCTCGGCCTTCGACTTGCGGGGCCGTCCGGGCTGGCCAAAATCGTACACCGGATGCGGCGTGGTGATCACAGCTTCGGGATCGGCCTTGGGCAGCACCTGAAACAGGTCGCGCCGCACCTGGTCGCTCTGGGCGATATAACCGTGCCCCTGCCGCAAAGCCAACCGCGTCAGGAACATGCCCAGCGGATATTTTTCATGGGGAATCACGTTGTCCAGCAGATACACCACGCGCACGGATGTGTTGCGGCGCAGCAGCCAGGTCACGGCAAAAAATCCGGGGGCAAAAAACGGGATCCAATATTTGATGATCACCGCTGCGGGGTTTTCGTCCCGCAGGTCCTGATAGGTGCGCCACCAACTCCAGGGCGACCACGGCACAAAACGGGGCGCGTTGGGATGGGCCAACCAAGCGGCGGTTTCGCCTTCCTGCTCGGTGCCGGGAAACAGAAACTTCGGGTACTGCTTTTTAAAGGCCGCCCAAAAAACTTCGTGCCCGCGGTTCTTCAATACCCGGGCCAGCATGGCGTAGTAGGTGACGATGCCCCCGCGAAACGGCGGGGCCGGTCCGAGGAAACTCAGCTTCACGATGGGCCCGACTCTGAACCAGACTCTGAACCAGACTCTGAACCAGACTGCTCCAGCAGGTCGTCCACCGCAGCCTGCACCGTGGCGGGCGCCAGGGTCTCCATGCAAAATTTTTCGTTGCGGCAACGCGGCTGGAAGAAACAGGTGCAGGTTTGATAAGGGCTGAGTATGCGCCCTCGACCATACATTTCAAATTCGTTGGCGTTGAAAATGTTGTTGAACAGAACAAGCTTCTTGCCCAACCCCAACGCGATGTGCATGCCCATGGTCACGGCCGTGACCACCAATTCGCAGCGGTCCATCAACCCGATGAATGTTTGCAACGGGAAATGGCCGGGATAGCAGGCGCCGGTTGATTTGGCCAGGCGCTGATTCTTTTCGTCCTCATCCGGCCC
>DAOVTU010000459.1 GCA_030632925.1 Candidatus Krumholzibacteriia bacterium
CACAAGTTGCCACACGCCCGAATCGACCGACTCGGTCTGAAAAAGTGAACCCTCTTCCATGTACAGCATCAGGCGGCCCTGATATTCCAGCAGGCCGTCGCAGTTTCCCTGGTCCCAGGCGATCTGTGTGGCGCTCACCCCGTCATAAACATGAGCCCCGCCGTCGTCACTGAACTTCACGTGCTGTCCCTCAAGGTCCAGAACCAGTTCGACATCCCGGCCCATATCGATGCCCGGCACTTCCACCCAATGACCGCGGTCCCAGGTGTACAACTGGCCATAATCTTCCACGCAGTGGAGCACGCCTTCGCGCCAGAACAACGCCGCCGGACGCACGTAATCGTACCACTCATGGACCGTGGCCACCCCGCCTTCGGAAAGCCACAGTTCGCGATTGCCCACACTCATGGCCAGCTTGTCGACGCCATCGCCGGCCAGGAGCACCGAGCCGTAGTTGTCCCTGAAGAACACCGAATCGACCTCGGCGGCACCGGTGGGAGTCAGCTGCAGGATCTTCCGGCCCTCGGTCACCAACCAGGTTCCCTGGTCAGGATGGGACCAGGCCTGCACCAGGCCGTCCGGGACATCAGCCACCGCGACCCAGGCACCGGACTCGTACCGATACAGGGCGTCGTCATCATATTCGCCACCGCACAACGGAAACCCCAGGTGATCCCGGATCAGGAATTCGACGTCGCTGACCGGCACGGACGGCAACTGCAGCCAGTCTCCGCCGGACCACTGCCAGAAACCGCCCGCGGTGGTGACCACCAGCACCTCACCACCCGGTTCGCACAGAACACCTTCCAAATGTTCCTGGGTCGGAAACTGCAACGAGGTGTAAATATCGCCCTGGATACGGGTCGCCCGGCCGGCCCGGCCGACCTCCACCATGTCGTTCAACGACCAGGCATCGGCGTCCTGCAGCCCGTTGCGGTACATCATGGTGCTCAACTGCTTGATCTGACCAACCCGGACGACACCCGCCACGTTGTTCACCGGGGCCACAACTTCATAGCGATCCTGCTTGCCACATCCGGCCACCAGAATCAGCGCCACGAGGACCAACGCGCGCCGGGACCAGCCTGGCATGTAGCGGCCGCGGCGCAGCATTTCGGCAGCCACCACGCCGGCAAAGGCGACGGCACCCATCAACACAAAGGGCCACACGTAGCCGCCACTGAAATCGCGCAGCATACCGGCCAGTGGCGGCACGATAAAAATGCCCAGGTTGGCGCAGGTGGACAGGATGCCGTAACCACGACCGGTGTGGGTCGGCGGCAACAGAACACCGGGCAGGGCGATGGTGGGCGTGACGACCGCGGCGAGGGACAGGCCGAGCACCAGGCCAATCAGCGCCGGCGGCACCAACAGCGTGGGCAGCACGACCAGGGCGGTGCCCATCATGAACAGGCCCACGGCCATAAAGGTGGCGCGGCCGCCGTGGCGATCGGTCAGCCAACCGGTGACCATGCCCAGGGCGGCGCTGGTCCACATGGGAATGCTGGTGAAAAGGCCTCGGGCCGAAACGTCGAAGCCCAGGCCCTGAAAGTGGTCCGGGGCGAAGGTCATGAAGGCGGTCATGGCGCCGTTGGCGCAGAACCACACGGCGCCGCCGATCCAGAGTGGGCGGAATATCCGGGCCTGGTTGGACAGGGGCGCGGCGTCTTGTTTTTGGTTTCGGCCCAGTTCCTGGCCTCGCGTGACAAACCAGATGGCCGCCACAAAGACAACGCCAATCAACGCAGTGACGCCTCCGACCCGCTGGGCCACCGCACGCCAGCCTTCGGCTTCGGCCAGGGGTCCGGCGAGATTCAGGACAATGATAATACCCACCGGCACCGCGCTGCCGCTGATGCCCAGAGGCAGGCCCAGGCTGCGCCCCGCGAACAGGCGCACCACCAGGCGTTGCAGGGCCACCACACCCACCATGGCGCCGACACCCGACAGGATGCGCGCCAGGAGAATAAGCGGAAAACTGGGCGCCAGGCCCAGCAGCAGGGTTCCGACTCCCATCAGGACCACGCCCAGGCCACCGATGAGGCGCTCGCCGTAGCGATCGACCAGCCAACCGCCGGGCAGAGAGAGCAGGATGCCCGGCAGCGCAAAGAGCGACATCAGCAGGCCAGCCTCGGTGTGGCTAAGCTGCAGGTCGGCAATGATCACCGGCAGAATTGGCGGCAGGAAGTGAAAGACGAACCCGACGGACAGGAAGCCCAGATAGACCGCAACAAGGCCCAACCAGGCAAATGCTGCCGGGTAGGCTTTTTTCGGTGTACTTGTATCTGTTTTTAACACAACAGGTTGTCTCGTTTTGATATCAACAATAAGGATCGTTTTTTAACCGTGCAATCTGCACACGCCGAGGGCCATATTCGCAGATTGCCACGCCCGGTGCGACCCTAAAACTCATCCGGGACCGGAAAACATCTGGGCGCATGTTTTCTAATGGACACATTGCCATGGAGTTTCCCCCGAGCCCAACAATTCGCCGGATCCCGTGGCACCCACTTTGCAAATTCGGGGCATGATCAGTTCGAGGGAATCGCGATGGAGGCGCACCCTCTACAAAACCTGCGGAATTTATTCCCGGGACACAAGGAGAGACAGTCCGATGAACACCAAACGCATCCTGCTTATTCCCTGCCTCATGTGCCTGATGGCCTTCTCGCTGACCGCGGGATCGGCCCAGGCGCAGACCGACATGCCCGTCTCCTACACCTGGACGGCGCCGGCTACAGGCACCGCCGTTGACCATTACGTAGTTGAGCATTCTGTTGATGGCGGCACCTGGACCCAGATCGCTTCCGTGTCGACCAATAGCTACACATTGACCGCCTCGATCGGCAACTCGCATCAGATCCGCGTCGCGGGTGTGGATGCGTCCAGCCGGCAGGGAGTCTTCTCGGTGGCCAGCGATCCTTATGCGCCTGATCCGGGGGCACCGGCCCAACCGGGTAAGCCGATCGTATTCTAGTACCGCTTTGAGATGGGGCTGTGCCCCAACGGCAAACACCCCCGCGGCCGGGAAGCTGCGGGGGTGTTTTTTTGCCTGTCGGTCAGCTACTTGGTTTTCTGTTCCGGCGGACCGTCGCTGAAGGGGATGATCCATCCGGCCCGCACCGAGAAGTTGTCCCAGTTGTAAGATTCTTCTTTGCCTGTTTCGAAATAGCGCCAGCTGTCGAACCGGTTCAGGCTGTAGACGGCGCTGAGTTCGAACATGCCCAACCGCACGCCCCCGCGGGTAGCGAAGCCCAACGTATTGGTGGACTCGTCGAAGTGTCCGGTGAAGGACTTGTTGAAGCCGACCACCCGGTTGCGGTACAGGCCGCCACTGAAGGCCAGGAACGGGCGCACGGGCTTGGTTTCGTCACCCTGGATGATCATCAGCTCGAGGGTGTAGCGCAGGCTCGAAGATGAAATGCGGTAGTCGCCGATGACGGCATCGGTGCTCTTGAAGTCGCGGTAGTCCATGAAATGGAAGGCCGGCGATATTGAGATGGTATTGGACAGATGGTAGCGCCAGCGGAATCCCAGTTCCAGGCCGTCGCCGGCGCCGAAGCCCAAGGTCGTTTCGGTGTAGTCCTCGGCCAGTTCGCCGTAGGGGCGGCCCCAACCGGCTTCCACCAGGACCTGGCTGTGGGGTCGGGACGATTCGGCAGCCAGGCTTGTA
>DAOVTU010000557.1 GCA_030632925.1 Candidatus Krumholzibacteriia bacterium
GGTGACCATCGGTTCTGCCGACGATATTGATCCCGAATATGGAGAGTTGTTGAGGGTCGCGGCCGCCCGCGGGGTGGAAGTCTATGGGCTGAAATGCGAGGTCAATTCGAGCTATATTTCACCTAACCTTCTATTAAAAATCCTGTTAGAGCCATACAAGCCCTCTTGATTTCACCGCTATCCTGCCCTGCGCGCTTCTGAACTCGGAATCCGGCGTCAATCTCCGACTCTACAAGACTCACTTTCAAATGCAGGCATATGGTACAATCGGCCTCTCCATTCGGTCGATGAATCAGTCGATTTGAGTTCGTAAAGGAAGACATCCATGACCACCTACGCCAAGAAACCCGGATTCTCCGCCTCGATCCTCATTTGCCTGTTCCTGCTTCTGGGATCATCTGCAGCCTCGGGCGAGGACCTCGTCGGCATCTATTGGGAAGACAGCTACTTCAACAACCAGACCACAACCAGCGCCCCCTTCGACATGGTCACCGGCTATCTGGTCATCATGGATCCCAGCAGCAGCGGCGGTATCCTGGGTTGGGAATGTGAAGTCGATGTTGAAGGCCCCGCCCTGGTTTCGAGTTGGAGCATCGCCGGACAGGCCATCAACGCCCAGTCTCCGCCGCGGTTTTCGGTTGGTCTCGCCTCTCCACTACCCTCGGCAGCAACAACAGAAGTGATGACCTTCGAAATGTTTGTCACCGAAGTGGAACCAGTCAACGTATCGCTCAAGCCGATTTTCTTCGCCTCCATCGACGACGAGATGGCCTATCTGGGCGGCGATTTTCCCGAACAACTGACCATCATGCGCCCCGTTACGGGCAGCCCCCTGGTCGCGACAATCAACCGGGACGTGCCCGTCGCTTCGGTCAATGTCAACTCGCTCAACTTCGGTGAACTGGGCCTCGGCACAAGCCAAACCCTGTGGGTGCGGGTGACCAATGTCGGTGGCGGCGTATTGCCCCTGGACGTGACTCTCGACTGCCTCGACCCCGGCTTTTCGCTGACCACGGTTGCGGGCCCCGCCGGAGTCGCCGCCGGCCAGACTCTCGCCATACCCGTGACCTTTACGGCAGCCGTGGTGGGCCCTGCCTCGTGTACCCTGAAGCTCGGTGGGCCCGCCCCGGACCTGCCCATGCACGCCAGTGGTCGCTTGCCCATCGTTTCCTGGACCATTCCCACCGATGTCAATTTCTTCAATCAGCCCGTTGGTTCAATCACCCGGCGCAGCACCTCGATCCGCAATGACGGCGAAGTGCCCATCAGTCTGGACATCGGCTGGACCGACGGTTGCACCGACTTCACCATCATTTCGGGCGGCGGCCCATTCGTTCTGCAACCCGGCCTGGTCCGCAGCGTGGTCATGGAATTCAGTCCCCTGTTCTCCGGCACTTATAACTGCTCACTGGGTTTCGGTCCCGGCAAACCCGTGGCCACGATATTTGGCTCGGCCTACTTCTCATCGCCCGTCCACTCGGTGTCTCCCGAAGTGGTGGATTTCAGCTTCGTCGAAGTCGCCACCACCCGCAGGCAACTGGTCCAGATCACCAACACGGGATCATTGAGCTTCCCCATCAGCCCCCGCCTGACCCTGGCCAGTTCCGCCTACACCCTGGTTGGCGGCGAGCAGTCCCTGGTGCTGGGCCCCGGCGTGACCTGGGACATGTACATCGATTTCACGCCTCCGGCTGAACAATTCTACACCGCCACCCTCTTTATCGGTGGCAATCTGACTACGGTGCCCATCTCTGGCGCCGGTGGCGAGCCCACCTTGCTGTGCAGCGTCAGTGCCGACAGCCTCGGCTTTATTTTCACCGGCATCGGCGAAACCCAATCCCAGATGCTGATCGTCTCCAACGTGGGCAACATTCCCCTGGACCTGAACCCGACCATCGACTCGGACGAATACACCATCGAACCGAATGGGCCACTGACCGTGGGCCCCGGTTCAGTGGTTCCCTTTCTGATCCATTTCACGCCGACGACGATCAACTCGGGCGAGGCCACCCTGGTGCTCGGGCACAACGCCTGCACTACCGTGGCACTTTCGAGCAAGTCGGAAATCGACATCAATCCGGGTGAAAATCTGATCGGGTTTTTCTTTGATTCCAATTACACCGCCATTGAAACCGGTGTGGCTGGGCCCTCGGTAACGGTACCGGTTTATCTGGCAATGCTGAATCCTTCGGAAACCTCTGGCGTGGCGGGCTGGGAGTGCCGGGTGGCCGTTGCCGGTGGCGCTGCGTTCATCGGTTGGGATCTGGCGGGCAACGCCATCAACGCTTCCAACCCCAACGATACCAATGAGTTCACTGTGGGAATTGGCCTTGAGCCTTTGCCCTATTCACCGGATGGCGTGCTGCTGGCCACGTTCCAGTTGCTGGTCACCGATCCGGACCCGAACAACGTTTCGCTGGAATTGCATCCCAAACACAACCCCTCGATTCCGGGCCTGATGGCCTGGGTGCCGTGGAGTGACGTGACTCAATTGACGCCGCTGTTGCCGGCCACCGGTCAACCCACAGTGGCCTGGATCAACACCGGTGTGCCCGTGGGTGTCGAGGCGCCAACTCCGCTGGCCGTGCAAACCGCCGGACATGTCGACCTGGTGTGGCCGGTACAGGCTGAAGCCAACGACGGCTACCATGTCTATCGCCGGGATCCGCAGGGGCGGGTGGAACGCCTGACCGATATTCCCCTACCGGCTACGACCACCTCGGTGCGCTTCAGTGATCAGCCCCAATATCCGGGCGGCACCGTCCTGTGGTACAGCTACGCCGTGGTGCGCAACGGCAACGAACTGGCGCGCAGTGCCGAGGCTGAAATCACCCTCAAAAGCCTGCCGCCGGTGCGCACACAGTTGCTGAGTAACGTGCCCAACCCCTTCAACCCCCAGACCGAGATCCGCTTCCAGTTGGCCGAGGCCAGCCAGTTGCGCATCACCATTTACGACGTGACCGGGCGTCTGGTCCGCACCTTGGTCAACGAGCAGCGCAGCGCCGGTGAAGGTCACGTCGTGTGGCAGGGTCGGTACGACAGCGGACGGCAGTTTTCCAGTGGAGCGTACTA
>DAOVTU010000495.1 GCA_030632925.1 Candidatus Krumholzibacteriia bacterium
AAGGAAGTGGAGGAGGCTGGTGCGCAGCACGACTTCTTTTCTCAACACAGTATTCGGGGCCGCAACCAGGGGATTGGGCTCGGCGGCATCGTGATCGTCTTGAGCCTGGCCCTGGCTCTGTATTTTCATGAGTGGGCGTTGGTGCCCGGCGTGGGGGGATGGCTGATCATGCTCTTATCGCTGGCGATTGTCCACCGCACCGCCGAAGGACAAGTCCAGGCCCAGCAGTGGAAGAGTCTGGGCAAGTACCTGACTTCCCGGCGAGTGAAAGATGGTCCGCAGGGTAGCGTGCTGAACTCCATCGAGGCCTACTTGGTCTACAGCCCGGTGCTGGTCCTGAGCAAGCAGCACCTGACTGGCCTGGGCAATCTCCTGCCGGCAGAAAATCACGCCGCATTCATTCCCTGGTATATGTATTCGAGAGTTGCCGACGGCGGTGTTGGCGATTCGTTTGGCGAATCTTTTGGGACCTCTTTTTCCGCCTCGGTTTCTGCTGTCAATTCGGCCATGTCCAGTTCGACGGGTGCCGGTGGTGGGGCGTCCGGTGGCGGTGGCGGCGGTGGCGGCGGTGGTGGTGGCGGGGCGGGGTAGCCGGTGGCGGGTACTTGTGCTTGCGGAAGCTTCGGTTTGGCGAGAAGTTGGAGAAAATGTTGTGAGGGTTCAACGATCACGCGGGGGACATCATGTTGAAAAAGCAGTACGATCGCCGTCAGTTTTTTCGTCAGGCCGGTTTTTATGGCCTGGCCGGAGTCGCCACCATCAGCGGGCTGGTCATTCAGAGCGGCTGTGGTGCCGAAGAAGAAGCCGAAAAATTGGCGGCCCAGCCCCACAACGCCATCAGTGCGGCCCGGGCGGTGGCTGATCCTTGCAATGACTTGTCGACCCTGACCAAGGACCAGCTGGTCACCCGTGAAACCTTCAAATACGAGACCAAGGCCAGCGACGCGACCAAGCTGTGCCAATCCTGCAATTTCTGGCAGCCTTCGACCAGAGGGGAGCCTTGCGGGACCTGCACCTTGGTGAAAGGGCCTATTCACCCGCTGGGCAGTTGCATGTCGTGGGTGGAAAAGATCAAAACCTGATCCGATAAGTCTTTAATCGTAAGTCAAACAACCAGTTGGGGGTTCGGTGATACCGTACTCTCAGCTGGTTGAGTTTTATCTGGCCAAAGCCGGCCCCATTTTTAATATTGCAGTTCAATATCACACCATGTTAGTATACTATTCAGTGAATTGATTTTCATTCTCAATCGAAACGTTGGTGCCGACGGATTGGCCCTGTCAGACGTTTCCATCACCTGAACTTATTGCCGGAATCGCCGGTTGTGGAAACAGCCAGGGTCCCCGAGCGCCGCCAAGGCGTACCGGAATTGATGAGGTTTGCAATGCGGATTGAGAAGCCTGAGGGCAAAACGGGAGTGTGTGGCGTGAAGACGATGATGGGATGTTTGCTCGCGTTGGCGATGCTGGTTTCGGTGCCGGCCATGGCCCAACTGAACGAAGTCGCGATTGAGTTTGACGAGCACCTGGGCGAGATCGTGCCCGGTGACATCGTGCTGATCGACGAGGACGGCAACGAGGTTCTCTTTTCTGAATTTATCGACAAACCCACACTCATGACGATGGTCTACTTCGAGTGCCCCGGGATTTGTGTGCCGCTGCTGAACGAGATTGCGGACATCCTGGGCAAAAGCCGCCTGGATCCTGTCAAGCAGCCCTTCCAGTTCGTCTCGGTCAGTTTTGAACCCAAAGACACCTCGGAAATGGCCAAGACCAAGCAGGAAAACTATCTCAAGCTGGTCGGGCGCCCGCTGCCCACGGAAACCTGGCGCTTTTTCACGGCGGACCAGGAAAACATCGACAAACTGACCACCGCTCTGGGCTTCAAGTACAAGCGGGCGGGCAAGGAATACACGCATCCCGGCGGGATCTCGATCCTGTCGCCTGAGCGCAAGATCGTGCGCTATCTGTACGGCACTCAGTTTTTGCCTTTCGATTTCGAGATGGGCGTCTATGAGGCGTCCACCGGCACGGTGCGGCCGACGACGGCGCGCCTGCTGCAGTTCTGTTTCAGCTACGACCCCGAAGGTCGGACTTACGTTTTTAATCTGGCTCGGGTGGTCGCAGTCGTGATGCTGACCTCCGTCGCGTTTTTCATCGCTTTCCTGATTTACAGCACCCGCACCCGACGCGGGAAGGAGGCTCGATCCGATGGCCGACGTTAATGTTGCCACTGCCACCGCTGCCCCGGCTTATGGCTACTCCGGAAGTTATCTGGAGACGCCCAGCAACGGCAATCTTTGGAGTTGGTTGACCACGGTTGACCACAAGAAGATTGGTCTGATGTATGCCGCGGGCATGTTCACATTCTTCTTTGTGGGCATGATGCTGGGCCTGTTGATGCGCCTGGAACTGATGGAGCCCGGGACCCAGTTCATCGAGGCCAAGACCTACAACTCGGTCTTCACCCTGCACGGCGTGATCATGATCTTCCTGTTCATGGTGCCCGGTATTCCCGCCATTCTCGGCAATTTCATGTTGCCGCTGCAACTGGGTGCCGATGATGTGGCCATGCCGCGGTTGAACCTGATGAGCTGGTACCTGTACGTCATCGGCGGGATCATGGCCCTGACCTCGCTCTTTGTGGGCGGAGGCGTGGCTGATGGCGGCTGGACCTTTTACGCCCCGTACGCCCTGAACACCGGCACCAACGTTTCGCTGGCCGTGATGGCCGCCTTCGTGCTGGGCTTCAGTTCAATCCTGACGGGCATGAACTTCATCACGACCATTCATCGCCTGCGGGCACCTGGCATGGGCATGTTTGGCATGCCCCTGTTCTGCTGGTCGCTGTACGCCACGGCCTGGATCCAGGTTATCGCCACACCGGTGGTCGGCATCACGCTGGTGCTTGTGACGATGGAGCGCTGGCTGGGTATTGGCTTTTTTGATCCGGCCCTGGGCGGCGATCCGATCCTGTATCAGCACCTGTTCTGGATCTATTCCCATCCTGTCGTGTACGTGATGGTGCTGCCGGCGATGGGGATCATTTCCGAGATCCTACCGGCTTTTTCCCGACGAACAATTTTTGGCTACAAGGCCATCGCCATGTCGTCCATGGCCATTGCAGTTGTTGGCTACCTGGTGTGGGGTCACCACATGTTCACCGCCGGCATGAGCGACACCGCGCGCTGGGTGTTCAGCCTGCTGACCTTCTTTGTGGCGGTGCCCACGGGCGTGAAAATCTTCAACTGGCTGGCGACGTTGTATCGCGGTTCCATTGAGTTGCGCGCACCGCTGGTCTATGCCCTGGGTTGGATCTTCATCTTCAGCATCGGTGGCTTGACCGGCCTGGCCAATGGCGCCCTTTCGACCGATATCCATATCCACGATACGGCCTATGTGGTGGGGCATTTCCACTACACCATGTTCGGTG
>DAOVTU010000357.1 GCA_030632925.1 Candidatus Krumholzibacteriia bacterium
AGGACCTCCATGAGTGACAAGCCCCGCGTCCTGTTTGTGGACGACGAGGAGAATATCCTCAAAGCCATCCAACGCAGCCTGCGCAAGCGGTTCGAGATCCATACGGCCACCCGGGGCAAGGAGGGCCTGGAAATACTCAAGAACGAGGGACCATTCCAGGTCGTGGTTTCGGACATGAAAATGCCCGAGATGAACGGGGCCGTGTTTTTGGGCCACGCCCACAAGAACAGTCCTGAAACGGTGCGCCTGTTGCTGACGGGATTTGCCGAACTGGATGTCGTGGTGGCGGCCATCAACGACGGCCACATATTCCGCTTCATGACCAAGCCTTGCTCCGCCGGTAACCTGTTGAGCGCCATTGAAGCCGCCTTGGTGCAGTATGACCTGCAGATGGCCGAGAAAGTGCTGCTCGAGCAGACTCTCAAGGGCAGCATTCAGGCCCTGACCGAAGTCTTGTCCCTGGCGAGCCCCGAGGCCTTTGGCCGCGCCACCCGTATCCGTAACCTGGTGGTGGCTCTGAGTGAAAAACTGGGTGTGCCTGATCTGTGGCAAGCCGAAATGGCGGCCATGCTGTCCCAGATCGGATCGGTGATCCTGCCCCAGGAAACCGTCGGTCGCGTGTACCGCGGCGAAAAGCTCACCGAGCAGGAGCAGGCCATGGTGGCCCGCATTCCCCAGGTCAATCAGGATGTGCTGGGCAATATTCCGCGCCTGGACCCGATTCTCGATATCTTCACTTATCTGACCAAGAATTTCGACGGCAGCGGGACGCCCAAAAACAAAATGGCCGGGGCCGACATCCCGGCCGGGGCCCGTATTCTGAGGGTGGCCATGCGGGTGGAGGAATTGCAGAATTTGGGGTACGCGCCGTCGCGCATCCTGGATGACATGCGGGTCCAGGCGGGCGTCTATGACCCGGCCATCATCAATGTTGTGGACCAGGTCGTGGACCTGTCCGGCGACGATACTTCGGTGCGCGGCGTCACGTTGTTGGAATTGCGGACTGGCATGGTGCTCAACGAAGAAGTGAAGGCGACCAGCGGTTTGCTGTTGGTGGCGGCGGGCCAGGAAGTCACGGTCAGTTTGCTGGAGAGGATCCAGAACTACAACGACACCGTCGGCTTGCAGTTGCCCATGTGGGTGATCGTGCCCGAAGGCGCGGTTCCGGAAGCTGATGAGGACGCAGCCGCTGAAGAAGCGCCTTGTGCGTCCGACCACGATTTCAACTTTTCCTGACCATAAACAACAGCGCAAAAAAAGAGGGCTCATTCTGAATGCAGAATGAGCCCTTTTTCATTGATGTGCCTATTCCCAGGCAAAGTCGGCCTTGGTGAAGGTCAGGGGGATGGCGGGCAAGGTCTTGCCCAGAATCTGGCTGACGGTTCCGTCGGGATCGCCGCCGAGCAGGAGCACCGGCGCCGTGGTTTCGGTCAGGCGCGGTTTCATTTTCTGCAGTTGCTCTGCGCTGACACTGGTGGCGTCCAGGACCACAAAGTCGGTTTCGTTGTCCAGATCGGGGTTGCTGAAGAAGCCCTTGGTCGAGACCGCTGTCACGCCGTAGTGGTCGAAGATCTGGCGGGACCAGGACATCCGGGTGGTGTCGGTGCAGATCATGACAACGCCAGTACCGCCGGGATCGGCATGTTCGGCTGTTTCGACTTCCTCGTCGGTGGCGATTTGCAGGAACACGCGGGTCTCTTCGACGCGTGTGCCCAATTCTGTCAGCATCTCGCCAACGTCTTCCACGTCCAGGCCGGTGACCTTCAGCAAGGCCAGCAAGTCGTCATCGTTCATTGTGCGCTCGTAGACGGCGCCATAGACACAGGCAAAGGCGTCGGCCAAAGCCACCAGCGATACGAGCGGATCTTCCTGGCCGGTGTAGACCTTGGCGTTGTGATGAAAGCGCACAGCGCTGGACAGGGAGCGGGGCAGTTTCCAGTGCTTGAGCAGCATCTGGCCGGCCTTGGCGTGGCCCAACCCGATGTGCTTCATTTCGTTTTCGAGGATGTTTTCAGGACCATCGGCCAGGACCTGCAAGTACTCCTGGGGCACGGCGATGTTCAGCACCATGTGCCCGATGTTGTGCAACAGACCGGCGATGAATGCTTCTTCGGGATCGTCGTAGCCGGTGCGTTTGGCCAGCATCTGGCAGGCAGCAGCCGTGGTCACCGACTGGTCCCAGAAACGCTGCATGTGGTCGTCGCTGCCCGAAACGGACATGAATTTGGCGACGCTGAGACCAACGGCCAGATTGCGGATGGCGGCAAAGCCCAGGATGACCACGGCCCGCGAAGGCGTCGCCACCTCGCCGGACATGCCGTAGAACGAGGAGTTCACCAGTTTGAGAACCTTGCTGGCCAGGGCCTGATCCGCCGTCAAGACCTTCATCACGTCATCAGCCGAGCTGTTATCGTCGTCCAGGGTACGCACGAGTTTCTGCACCACCAGCGGCAAAGGAGGCAGGTCCTTGATCTTCTTTTGGACAACTTCGGTGAGCTCGGTAGTGGTGGTCATCAGACTTTCTCCTCGACCAGTAGGACCAGACCACGGGGTTCCCCGTCGGCCCCCAATTTTTGCGGACGGGCGCAGTACGCCTTGCTGTCCCAGTTAAAATCGAAATTTTCGCATTCGGTGGCCGTGATGCACTCCCGGATGGCGACCACAGCCTCGTCCGGTAGGATGTCAGCCATGTCGGTGCCCGGGATCAGGCTGCGCAGGGATTCAAACTCGTTCCGCGCCGTTTCGTTGGTCAGGACAATTTCTTCTTCCTGACTGATGCCCATCACGCTTAATGGCAGGTTTTCGAACACTTCCTGGGAAAACTGCAACGACCGCGTGCGTTCTTCCACGGAGCACTGCAGCAATCCGTTCAACTTTTCCAGTTCCTTGACGTGGCGTTCCGATTGCGCCGTGAGGTCCCGGTTTTCCTGTACGATGTCGTAGTGTCGCAGACTCTGTCGGATGGTCACTTTCAAATCTTCGTCCACCCAGGGCTTGGCCAGAAAACGGAACACTTCACCCTGGTTGATGGAGGCCAGGATGGCTTCGGGTTCGGCATACCCGGAGAGCATGATGCGGACCGTGTCGGGGCAAATTTCCTTGGCTTCCAGCAGGAATTCGGCTCCAGTCATGTTGGGCATGCGCTGATCCGAAACGATGACCTGAATGGCATTTTCCTGCAGAATTTCCAGGCCTTCGGCACCGCTTTCGGCCGTAAAAACTTTATACGGCTCTTTGCGCAGTACTCGGCGCAGGGAGTTGAGGATCTGGGCTTCGTCGTCGACGAGCAGGATGGCTTGATCGGCCATGTACTGGTTCCGTTCTCTGGAGGCTGTAAAGAAAACCCTTGCTGCACCATGTTTCGGCCTTTGTGGGCCTGACTTGACGGCTGATTGTCAGATTTCACAAATCAGAGCAATACAGTTGGTGTTTCGTGTGGTTTACACGGGAGATAGGCGCGATTTTCGGTCAAAAACTCGCTTTTTTCCTCCTTTGCCCTTATTCTCTGCCGAAGTTTTGAGCAGTCTGCAGGCGGGCTTCACAGTTGCCGCCTTGGGACCATCGACTCCGATCCTGGGAATGGAAATGAAATCGATCCAAAATCTGATGGCCCTTGCCCTTGGCGGAGCCTTGCTACTGGCGGGCGGCACCTTGGCTGAAACGGCCCAGGAAGAGTTTCACGAGCCGCCGACGGCCGGCAATCTGCGCGCTCGTGACGCGGTAGCCGCACCCAGGCTGGACGCTGATGATTTGCGGCCGGGACAAACCCAAGGCCTGATGGCCCGTACCGTGGACATTCGGCCCACTCCGAGCTTGCCGGATTTCAGTGTCTACCGCGATGTGCCGACCAAGAAAACCCGCTTTTTTGGCTACCTGTTGCCGCTGGTGCAGACCGAGAACGTGCGTTTGACTGCGATCCGCAAGCGCTTGAGTTACATTTACGATCATGTGCGCTGGCATCGGCGCATTGACGCTACTGATCAGCAATGGTTGGCTTTGGTCAGTGAGGAATACCGCCTGCCCAATCCTGATACCTCACAAACGGAGTTCTGGGTCGCCATTTTCCAGCGGGTCGATGCGGTGCCCGAAGAGTTGGCCCTGGCCCAGGCGGCCAACGAATCGGCCTGGGGCACGTCACGGTTTGCCCGCGAAGGGAACAACCTGTTCGGGCAGTGGTGCTTCCGGAAAGGCTGCGGCATGATTCCGGTTGGCCGGCCAGATGGCGCAACCTATGAGGTGGCGCGCTACGAATCGGTCAGCGAGTCCATCGGCAGCTACATGCACAACCTCAATACCGGCCGCACGTATCAATTGCTGCGGGAAATTCGGTCCAACATGCGAATCGAGGGGCAAAAGCCGGATGCCAGCCAATTGGCCGCCGGCCTGATGGATTATTCCGCGCGCGGCCTCG
>DAOVTU010000302.1 GCA_030632925.1 Candidatus Krumholzibacteriia bacterium
CCCGTCCTTCGCCAACTTTCAGGGAAAATGCTTCCTGGAAGTCAAATTTGTCAATACAGTCGCTCAAACCGTCCTGTTCTCGCTTGTTGAGCAATCCGGCCTCCACCAGATGAAAGACGATGCGACCAAAATCGATGGTGCCGTTGACGCCCCAGGCGTTGAACACATCGCCGGCCATGACGCCGTAGCGCTGCTGACCCAACTGCCGAATCCAGTCCAACAGACCCTCGCCACTGATATGCCCCCGTTGCGCCATGTCTTCCATGGCGTTCTCAAGGCTTTCCAGCACAAAGAAATAGGCTTCAGGCCGATAAACACCGCGGTGAGCGGCGAGATTGCGGACTGTGTGCACCAAATCGGCGTGGGCGGTCATCGAAGGCTCCCAAGTTCTTGTAGCACGATCAAGCTTGTGGACGAAGGGCTGTGCACTTCCGGGACGTGTCCCCATTGTACGGGGAAAGCCCATTCTGTCAACATCCCAGCCATTTCCCCTCAGGATTGGGCCAGAAGTCGGTCATACAACTCAAGATACTGCCGCACCACGCAGGGCGCTCCAAACTCCGCCGCAGCGTCCCGGCGGCCCTCCTCCACCATCTGGGCGTGCAGGACCGGGTCCGACAGCACTTGTACAGCAGCGGCGGCCATGCCTTCAATGTCTTCCGGATCGCGAAGCAAGCCGTTGATGCCGTCCTGGATGAACTCCGACGCCCCGCCCCGGTTGGTCACCAGCGACACCACCCCGCAGGCCATGGCTTCGAGGGCCACCAGGCCAAAACTTTCATGCAGCGACGGCAATAGCAGCAGGTCGGCCACCGGCAGGATCTCTTCGAGGTTGTCCACCTGCCCAAGGAACTCCACGTGATCACAAAGGTCGGCTTCTTTGATTTGGCGGCGCACGTCGGCCATCTCAGGACCGTCGCCGACCAATAAAAGTCGCGCGGGCATGGCGGCCTGCACCTTGGCAAAAACCTGGATTACTGCGGCCGGATTTTTCACCGGCCGAAAATTCGAGGCGTGCATGAGCAGCTTCTCGCCATTGGGCGCAAACCGCTTCCGCAGGTTGGTCATTTCCGCGGGCACAAATACTCGCGCGTCCACGAAGTTCGGGATCACTTCGATGTCCTCGCCGGTGCCGAACACCCGAATGGTTTCTTCTTTAAGGAAACTCGATACCGCGGTCACCATGTCACTCTTTTCAATGAGGAACCTGGTGATCGGAAAAAACGACGGTTCCTGTCCCACCAGCGTGATGTCAGTGCCGTGCAGGGTGGTGACCACTTTCAGTTTGTCTGCCCCCACCATCTGCTGGGCCAGATAGGCGCTGGCGGTGTGGGGAATGGCGTAGTGCACGTGCATGATGTCCAACCCGCAGCGGGTGGCCACTTCGCTCATGGTCGTGGCCAGACTCAGGGTGTAGGGCGAGTGCTGAAAAACCGGATAGTGCGGCATCTCCACCGGATGGTAGATGATGTTTTCGTGAAACTTGCGCAGCCGAAAGGGCAGCTCACTGGCGATGAAATGCACTTCGCAACCACGGCGTGAAAGATGCAGCCCCAACTCGGTGGCCACCACGCCACTGCCGCCCTGGCTGGGATAACAAGTGATGCCGATGGTGGGCATTTTAGCGGGGTTCATTCGCACCAACCTTCGGTGGTCAGGTCACTCAATACCGGAGCCGAAATCGAGCACAGGGCCTCTGCATATTCGACACCGGCACGGCGCCCCCAGGTCTGGGCCCGGCGTTCGATCTTTTCCAAAAACGAAGGATCATTAATGGTCGTAGCGACTTGTCCGGCCGCACGACCGAACTGGCTTTCGTAGCAGGCCAGGGCGCGTGTTTTAGTCTCCCAGGCGCTGGTCACATCGAAATACGCCGCGGGCTTTTCGTCATCGGGGCACACGCCAAACAAGGCCTCGACGGCCCAGCGTTCGGACGCCGCCGGCACCTCGGCTCCGCCTGCCCAACGGTGATGGGCCCCCAGTTCCGGTTGCCACCCCTGCAGTCGCGCCATGAACATGGCCTTGCGCACCAACAGCGGCGTCGCCACGTGATCCGGATGCCGCACCGCATCGGGCGCCGTGACCACCCAGCGAGGGCGCAAGTGCCGCAGCACTGCCACCACCTGTCCCACCTGCTGCCGGTCAGCCGGGTTGATGAACCCGTCCGGCAGTTCCAATTGCAGGCGGCCCGTCAGGCCCAGCACATCCGAGGCGGCGGCGGCTTCCTGCCAACGCTCGTCCGGCGTGGCGTTGGTGCCCAACTCGCCCCGGGTCAGGTCCACTGCCCACACTTTGCGGTCGCGACCGGCCAGCACCGCGATCGTGCCGCCAAGGCCAATTTCGGCGTCGTCGGTGTGGGGTGATATGACCAGCAGATCGCAGGCCGGTTCGCTCTTATTTATCACTTACTGACCGTCCCCTCGGGTACCGTGATGGCGAATTCCCGCCAATTGTTCTGTTTTCCATTTTTCAGATGCTCGTCCGCGGCGGCCAAAATTGAACTGACCAGATCGCCACCCCACAATTCCAATGCGCTCAAGAAACCCAGGCTCCGTTCCTGCCGCTGCCCCGCCGGCAAAACCCACTGTGGTGCCGCCGCCAGACGTTCCTGCTCCTGTCGTTCGACCTCGGCCCGGAACATGGCTGCCACGCCCTTGTGGAAACGCCGCGCCCGACTGTCGGCCATGGCCGTTGCCCGGCCGCTTTCGACATGCAAATCGTCCAACAATATCTCGACGATTTTGTTTTGGGCCAAGCCCACGACATCGGCGGCCCAGGCCTCGGCATCGCCGCTGTGTGTGGGCGCCGCGGGCGCCATCAATCCCTTCAACTCAGGGGACAATTCGCCAGACGGCAGAACCCAGCCCGACAACCGCGGCACAAGGGGTGAGCGCGGCAAATCCAGAGCTGCATACAGCGGGTCCAACTGCCGCAGGTAGGCCAACTCGCCGGGCCCCACCACCACCGCAGTCGGTTGCAATAACCAGTCCTGCACCGGACTGCGCAGCATCACGCCAGGTCTTAGGTCGCCGGTATCTGAGCCGGAAAAATCCAGGACTGCTTCACGCCGGTCGCCGCGGGCCCGGAACAGTGGCCGCGCCATGGACCGCTCGCTGATCTGGGGCTCAAAACCGGCCGCTGCCAATTCGACGCCGCGCTGCCGCACGACTTCTGCCAATTCATCCAGCCGGCCCGAGATCTTGCCGTACAACGGCGCCGCCAATTCGTGCAGGCGAGGGTCGTGCCCCCGAATGACAACCAGCCCCGTGCCTGCGAAAATCCGCTGCACAAGCGAGGCCTGCCCCTGCCCCCAGGTTTGCTCAGTTTTCACGGCCTGCGCCAACAAGTCGGTCAGATCATCACGCAATTCATCACCCTGAACTGCAGACCGAAACTTTGCCAACACCGGCGCCGCCCATTCTTCAGCCGCGCGCTCAGCCACGATGCCGCGCTGAGTGGCCGGGTTCTTCAGCAGCGTCCGGGACTCGGATCGCCATAAGCTCTGGGCTGCCCGGTCCCATCCCACCGGCGCCAGGGCTTCGGCCAAATCGTCGTCATCATCACCAGACCAGAAAACGGCCACGGTCGGTCGACCGGCCGCGGTGCGTTGCCTGGCGGCAGCAATGGCGGTGGCGATCTTATAAAGAGTCAGCAGGGGCCCGCCCAGGAAGCCTGGTTGTTGCCCAGTGACGACAACGGCCGGTCCGTTCGCCAAAGCCTGAGATTCGGGCGAGAGAAGCCGGCAAAATTCCGTATCCTGCCACAAAGGAGCTTTGGCGACGGGGCCGTCCGCGCCCAGCGCCGCCTCCCACTCCGAACCCGCATCGGTGGCCGAGGGTATGGGCAGGCCGCGCAACCATGCGCCAAATAGCCCGGTGGCCGGGAATTGCTCTGCCAAAGGCCCCAATTGTTTTCGTTCGCAACTCATGCCGAAGAATCCTGCTCCTTGCCATAGGCCAATATCCAGCGCGAGCCCTCACCAAGGGGCGCGCCTGCGTAGTCGCCGGCTGCCGCGACACGGGACAAGCCCTGCCCCGCCGCCATTTCATCCAGCTCTGCCAAAGTGAATACCGCAACTTGTTCGGCGTATTTTAAGCCATCAGGTCCGACACCAGCCTGGGCCGCATCCTGTTCCAGCCCAGGCACCGCACTGAGGTGGACATCCTTGACGACCTGTCGCCGGTCGGCATGGTAGCGCCGGGTTTCGACAATCTGCAAACACTCCAGATCACGGCGGCGCTCGCGGGGCCGGCCATCACCCAATTCGGCCAAGACCCGGTCTCCATCAAAATAGTCCAGAAACCAATGTCCGCCCGGGCGGAGCACGCGAGCCACCTCGGCCACCGGCCCGGCATTTTCTTCGGGCGTACCAAAATAGCCAAAGGCCGTGAACAGGCTCAAGACCGTTTGGAAGGATTTTTCGGCAAAAGGCAAGCCACGCATATCACCGCGCACCAGTGGCGCTCCACTGCCAACACGGTCAACGGCCAAGGCCAACAGATGTGAAGAGAGGTCCAACCCCACGGCGTTGAGGCCTGAATCGCACATCAATTGCAGATGTCGCCCATCACCACAACCCAGATCAAGCACCGGCCCCGCCACTGGCGCCAGGGTGGGCAACAAATCCAGGCACTGCCGGGCCTCGGATTCGTTGCGGTGAGCGTAGAGCAAAGTGTAGTGCGCGCCAAAAGCCGCCTGGTACCAGGGGCGCCTATTCATGTGGCCCATCCTGCTCCCAGCTCGCTTCGCCGGCCAACTTTTGGCCCCGCCGAATGACAGTGTCGGCAATGGTCTCGGCCTTGCGCGGATAGTCTGTGGTGTAGTGCAGGCCGCGGCTTTCTTCCCGACTGCGCGCACACAGCACGATCAATTCGC
>DAOVTU010000066.1 GCA_030632925.1 Candidatus Krumholzibacteriia bacterium
GGTGATGTTCTCGGCGATGAAGGTGATGACATCGTCGGAAATCATGATCTGATTCGATTCGACCTTCCGTTTGAGGATTGCCATCCGGGTTTCCAGGTTTGGTGGCTGGATATCCGTGATCAGGCCCCACTCAAAACGCGACCGCAGGCGCTCCTCCAAAGTGGTGATCGCTTTCGGAGATCTATCACTGGTCAGAACAATCTGCTTTTTCAGATCGTAGAGCGCATTGAAGGTGTGGAAGAACTCTTCCTGAGTCGACTCCTTGCCGGTCAGGAACTCCACATCATCAACCAACAGCACATCCATGCTGCGGTATTTCAGTTTGAACTCCGGAGTTCGCCGATCACGGATCGAGGCGATCAGGTCGTTCATGAAATTCTCGGCCGTTACATAACAGATCCGTTTGTCGGGATCGTCTTTGGCAATAGCATTGCCGATGGCGTGCATGAGGTGGGTTTTGCCCAGCCCTACGCCTCCATGGATAAACAAAGGGTTGAAATGGCCACCGGGATTGTTGGAAATCGCAGTTGCGGCCGCAAAAACCAGATCAGTGCCCGAACCCACCACAAAATTGTCAAAAGTGTATTCAGGATTGATGTTCGTCATGGTGGCGGTGCGGGCCCGGTCCACCGAGGCGGCCCTCCTGGTCAGCAGATCCACTTTTGGTGCCGCAGGTTTGGACGTGGGCCCAGCCTGTGTCTCAACCGGCGGCCCAACCAAGGCGGCAGCAGTCGGAGCCAATAAACCCTGTTCAACAGCCTTGGTGTCAGTCACTTGTAGTGAAAACAGGGTTTCTGTCCCAAAATAATCAGAACCGGCCTCGTTTAGGGAGGTCAAGTGGTGTTCGCTGAACCAATCCATGAAAAAACGGTCTGGACAGTCAACTGAAGGCACATTTTGCTCTGTATTGATGGGCTGTAGGGGCATAAACCAGGTATTGAAGGTCTGCTGGGCAACCTTTTGCCGGACAACATCAAGAATTTCAGGCCAATGCGTATCCAGATTAGTCATATGAGGAGCCAGCGAGTCCCTTCACCGTGTCTTTGGTTGCCCATTTTCAGTCGTTTTCAGGCTTGGCGGCATGTATTCTGTATGTATTGCGACGAGGCAATAGTTAACAACATCCCGGGTGTTATCCCAGAAATTATCCCCAAGCCAAAACATGTTGTAAGTGACTGATCTTAAAGATGATGTAAGAGTACTTGAAAAGGAAGACGAAAGTTATCAACAACCGCGGGGTGTTGTGGATAACTTTTATCTTCACCGATGAAGTTATTCTCACCTGGGGCAAAACTAGCACGGGCGGTTTTGCCCAGCAAGAGATTTCTTTCAGAAATTTGCAGGTTGGGTGTAAGTCAATATTCTGTGAGAAACTAGATAAAATTCAGGGGTTGTGGCGTTGGCCCGCCCAGAAAGGCGGGTTTTTTTCCGGGCCTTTTGGGGTGAAGAATATGCACCGAAATGAGTGTTGATAACTCCGTGTTTTTCTTGACACTGGCCCCTTCGGTCATTAATCTATGCCGTTGAAATAAGGTTACCCAAAAGGAGAGATCCGTGAAACGGACATTTCAGCCCAGCAATCTCAAGCGCGCCCGTCGCCATGGCTTCCGTAAGCGGATGTCCACCAAGGCCGGTCGGCTTGTTTTGAAACGTCGTCGCACCAAGGGTCGCAAGCGCATTTCTGCCTAAGTTGGCACATTGCTTGCGATTGTACATGACTGGTAATGACGATGAGCTCGATAGCGAGCACCGCGGACCGCAGTGTCACCACAAACAATAGGACCTGTTTTCGAATGGCGGGTTTGGTGAACAACGATCTTAAAAAGATCACCTGGCGGTCCCTGAGTAGAAAAAGTGACTTCCAAAAGGTATACGAGCAGGGCGCCAAGAGGGTTGGCCGCCTAGTTGTCGTGTATTTTTTGGTGCCTGACGGCGACCAGGGAGCAGATTCGGCCGAAAAATCGGACCAATCGCCCCAGATGAGCTTGCGGCCAACGCCTGATTACGGGCGGGCCGTGGTCGCCAGCAAGAAGGTCGGCAACGCGGTAGCGCGGAACCGGGCCAAGCGGTTGCTGAGGGAAGCACGCCGGCTTGGAATCCTGGGGGAGCCCGACCAGCTCAATCTCATTGCCGAAAGATTCCTGCGGGAATCAGGCGGACCGGGTGACCATTTGGAGCCGTCCGCCGAAGAAATGGCTACAGAAGCCAACGAATCGAACAAGTTTGCAGGTTTGTGGGTAGTCCTCGTTGCGCGCCGGAGAATTCTGGACGCGAACTCCCGCCAGGTGCGGGAAGAACTGGACTCATTGCTGGGGACCGAACCACAACCTCACTAATCCGGTGCTGATCGTCTGACCCTGTTATTTCTGCCCATGATGGGTAATTTTGCCAAAGACGGGCACCCCAGGACTCATATGTGGCGTTTGCCATATTTTCTCATAATCGTGTACCGGCGACTGGTCTCACCATTGTTGCCGTCTACCTGTCGTTTCTACCCAAGCTGCTCCAGCTATGGCGCCGAGGCTTATAAGGTGCACGGATTCTTCCGCGGCTCCTGGCTGACGATTCGGCGCATCGCCCGTTGTCACCCCTGGCATCCCGGGGGAGTCGATCCGGTTCCCGGCGGCAGCGAAAATTCCCAACTCCAGCACGATGACCATCATCACAACTGTGAACACAGTGCTGGCGTTCTGACACCCTCGACCAACGGAGATTCCATTCATGGATAGGCGCACACTGCTGGCCTTTTTGCTGATCTTCATTGTTTTTGTGACCTTCCAGGTCGCCAACAACAAGTTCTTTCCACCCGAAGAAATGGCAGCGGTGGCCGATTCCACGTTGGTGGATCTGACCCAGACCACGACTGAACCGGTTACTGCGGCACAAGGCGCGGCACAAACTGCTGCACCGACCGAGTTTGCCGAGATTCCCACCGGCTCCGAAGTGACCAATGCGGCCCAGGCCCTGATGCAGGCCAACGCCGTGGCAGAGACACTCGTCAAAGTGGACTCTCCTCTTTATCAGCTGGAAATCGACACCCGCGGTGGTCGCGTGACCAGTTGGAAAGGCTTGAAATACGATCACTGGGAGGGCGGCCCCATCCAGTTGATCCCCGAAACCGGTCCCAAGGTGGGACTGGATGCCCTGATTTTTCGCGGGGCGGAACTCGACCTGGCAAACCTGGTGTACGAGGCCGACAAGCCTTCGATCACCATGAGCGAAGGCAGTGGTGCGGTTAGCCTCACCCTGCGTGCTGAAACTGCCGGCGGGTTCGAAGTGCGGAAGATTTTCTCGTTCAGGCCCGATGTCTATGGCATCGAGGTCGACTATGTCCTGGCCGCGGTGAGCGGACAGGCCAACCAGGCCCTGAGTTTGACCGGCACGCCGGAAGAGTTCCGGTTCGGTTGGAACCAGGGCATTGCGCCGACAGAACGGAACCAGAAAATGGAGCTGCCTGCGTTGCGCTCCCTGGCCCGGGTCGGCGAGGACATCGAGTACAAGAAGCGTGACGGTCTGAAAAAGAGCGTCGAGAAGGTGGAGGGCCAGTGGCGGGGTTCCGTGCATTATGCAGGACTGCAAAGCAAGTACTTCACCGTAACTGGAATCGTTCCCCAGGAGCAGGGGGAACCGGTCGAAGGCACCATCCGGATCAGCGGCGAAGTTGAAACGATGACCCAGTCCTGGGCCATTGATGTTCCCGCGCGCCGGGGAGTGGGAGACGAAATCGCTGTCGCCCGCCTCGATCTGTATATCGGTCCGCAAGAGACCGAACTGCTCCGTTCCTACGGACAGGGTTTGGAAGAGAGCATGGATCTGGGCTTCCGGATTATCCGGCCGCTGTCGAAGATCGTTCTGATGGGTATGGATTTCCTGCACAGGTACATTTCGAACTACGGGCTGATCATCATCATTTTCTCGGTGTTGTCCAAGCTCGCGTTCTACCCGCTGACGAAATCTTCGACCGAATCCATGAAGAAAATGCAGGGGGTTCAGCCCAAGCTGAAGGCCCTGCAAGAGAAGTACAAGAACGACAAGGACAAGTTGAACAAGGCGACGATGGACCTCTACAAAGAGGAAAAAGTGAACCCCCTGGCGGGTTGTTTGCCGTTGCTGGTTCAGTCGCCGGTGTTCATTGCGCTGTACCAGGCGTTGAACCACACCATTGCGCTGCGTGGGCAGCCGTTGGGTTTGTGGATCACGGATCTGTCTCAGCCTGATGCCATCGCGACGATGCCGTTCGAGTTGCCGTTCCTGGGCAGCGACCTGAATGTCCTGCCGATCCTGATGGCCATCGCCATGTACTTCCAAACCAAGTTCACCCCGAGCACCGGCGGCGGCCAAATGGCTGCCATGAATACAATGATGCCGTTGTTCATGGTTTTCATCTTTTACAACATGCCTTCGGGCCTCGTTCTTTACTGGTTGATCAATACCCTGATGCAGGGTTACCAGAGCTGGAGAATCTCCAGGGACGCGCCCGCAGGTGGAGGAACCCAAACAGCATGAGTGATTCAATCCAAACCAAAGGAAAGACCGTCAGCGACGCGGTCTCCGAGGCACTGCTCCAACTGGGGCTGCGTCGTGACGAAGTCGAAATCAAGGTTCTCGAAGAGCCGAAGGCCGGACTGCTGGGCTTCATTGGCAGCCGCGCTGCCAAGGTGATGGTGCGCAAAAAGCCGGAAGGCAACCGTGGCCGTGGCCGCGGTCGTGACCATCGTTCGAGGGACGACCAGTCCCACAGTCTGAGCGGCGGCAGTCGTGGTGGTCGCAGTCGCGGCGGTCGCGGCCGTGGCGGCCGGAATAACGACAACCGGAATGACAATCGGAACGAGAACAACAACCGGCAGGCTGGTGGCCGTGACGGCGGCAACCGGCAAGACAACAACCGGCAAGACAGTAATCGGCAGGACAATAGCCGCCGGGACAACAACCGGCAGGACAACAACCGCCAGGACAGCAACCGGCAGGATAACAACCGCCAGGAGGCCAGTAACCGGGACGACAACCGCGGCGGCCGTAGCCGTGGAGGGCGCGGTGGACGTGGCGGTGCGCGGAGTGACAACCGGAACGACAACCGCAACCGGAACGAAAGCCGCAACAACGCGCGCAATCAGCCGCGTGACGAGGCCGACGGACGGCACCGCGATGATGTCCGGATGGACACCCCGGTCGAGAGTCGGAACGAGGCGCGGAATGATGACCGGAGTTCCAACCGGAACGACAACCGGAATGAAAGCCGGAACGAAAGCCGGAACGAAAGCCGCGGAGGCTCGCGCAGCCGCCGCAGCCGCCGGGTGAACCCGCCGGAGAACCAGCAGGAAAACCAGCAGGAAAACCTGAACACCGCGCCGGTGGAACAGAACGACAGCCCGGGTCGCGAGGATCAGAATGAGTCCCGGGGCACGCGGCGTGGCAGCCGTGGTGGCCGTGGTCGCGGTCGGGCCCGTGATGACCAACACCAGGACCAACGTCGCGACGAGCCAGTGACCAACAACGCCGAGGCCGTGCGCCAACCGGCGGCCGAAGTCGTTAGCGAAGCCCCCAACACCAGAGAGAATACCAGCATGAGCGACGACCAAAACAAGCCGGCTCCTGTCGAAACACCCAAGGTTGAAGCGGCGGCTCCGGCTCCCGCTCCGGCTGCGGTGGCACCCGAGACTCCGGCGCCGGTGACCAAGCCCAAGCGCAAGGGTTGGGGTGGGGGACTGGGCTCGCGCCTGGCCAGCAAAAAGAACCCACAGGTGGCGGACCGCAAACCGGTGAGGGTTATCGAGGACTCCCCGGCACCTTCGGTTTCGGCCCCGACTTCCAGCCGGGAGCCTCGCCGCGAATCCCGTGACGACAGCCGCGGTCGCAGCGACTACCGCGAGCGCCGTCCGGCGGCTTCGCCCGAAGAAGTGATCATCAGCGGGGTGCCGGCGTCCAAGTACGCCAAGGCCGTGGCTGATGTGACGACCGAGAACCTGGACGCCGCCCTGGTCGAGTTGACCAGCGGCATGTTGGCCCGGGCTGGTTTCCCCTGTGACGTGCAGGTCAACGATGGCGAGTATCGCCAGGTGCGCATTTCTTCGGACGACGAAGATGCCGGCATGTTGATCGGTCGCCACGGGCAAACGGTCGATGCGGTTGAGCATCTCGTCGAGCGCATGGCCAGCAACGCCATTGATGACCGGGCTCGCATGAACCTGGATATCAACGAGTACCGCCTGCGGCGCGAAGAGTCTTTGGCCGATCGCGTGACTGAAGCCATCGCTGAAGTTCGCGAGACCGGGAAGCCTTACCACGTGGAATCGATGGACGCCCGCGAGCGCCGTTTGGTTCACCTGGAAGCCGAGCCTGTCGAGGGCATTCGCACTTACACCATGATCGGTCACGGCGGCAAGCATGTCGTGATCGCCCTGGACGAAGCGGCGGACGAAGGCAACCAGAACGAAGACTGATCTTTCTCGGTTTTCGGGTTATCTTAGGGGCGGTGTCTTTGTGGCACCGCCCTTTTTTGTGAGGTGAAAAGTGGAGTATTTTGGCGGAGAAAATACCACGGTTGTGGCGCTGGCAACACCGGCCGGTGAGGGTGGCCTTGCGGCGGTACGGGTCAGCGGGCCAGAGGCCTTTGCGGTGGCTGCTAAGGTGTTCGTGGCTGATGGATTTGGCATTAATCCAGAGCCCCGGCGAGCTGTATACGGTATACTGCAGTGGCCCATTGATGGGTTAAGTGCTGCAAATAAAGCAGGTTGCCCCATTGACCAGGCGCTGGTTCTGCCTTTCAAAGGCCCCCACAGCTATACCGGTGAAGACACCGTAGAGTTCTTCTGTCACGGCGGCCGAGTAGTCGCCCAGTCTGTTGTTTCGGCCTGCCGGATGGCCGGCGCCGAGCCCGCAGTGGCGGGAGAATTCACCCGCCGCGCCTTCCTCAATGGCAAGCTCAGCCTGGGCCAGGCGGAGGCGGTGGCCGACTTGATTCACGCCGAATCCGAGCACTCGGCCCGGGCCGCGGTGCGTCAATTGTTGGGCGGCCTGGACGACCAGTTGCGCGAAATCGAGAAGCCCTTGCTCGACATCTTGTCGCACATCGAAGGGTCGTTGGAGTTCGTGGATGAGGAAGAAATCACCGTACCCCACGATGAAGTTTTGCGGGTGCTGGGCGAGGGTGTTGCGCGCCTGGATCGCCTGGTGGAAATGGCACCTGCAGGTCGGCTTTTGCGCGACGGGATTCACGTGGTTTTGGCCGGCTCGCCGAACGTTGGAAAGTCTTCGCTCTTCAATGCGCTACTGGAAGATGACCGCGCCATTGTTGACGGTGAAGCGGGCACCACGCGTGATGTGATTTCCGGACGCCGTCACCGGGCGGGTTCGGTGTTTGTATTGCACGACACCGCGGGCTTGCGCGACGACCCGGGCCGGGTTGAAGAGATGGGCATCAAGCGCACCTGGCGCCAAGTTGCCGAAGCAGACATCGTGCTTTCGTTGAATGTTGCCGGCGAAGAAACACCGACTATTTCCCATGATGGAGGGGCTCCGGTGATTTCCGTTTATACGAAGTCGGATCTATCGCCGGGCTTCGTTGCCCCGGCGGGTGCAGTGTTGATCAGCAGCACAACCGGTGACGGGGTGGATGAATTGTGGAGAGTTGTTGACGCCGCAGTCGCCGGCTTTCAACTCGAAGAAGCAATTTCTCTGGGTGTGGTTCTCAACGAAAGACACCTGCACAAGTTGTCGCTGTGCCGGGGAGACTTGGAGCGTTTGCGCCACGAGGTTGATCTCAACGCCCCGGGAGACGAAATTGTCGGCTCCCTCTTGTCGTCAATTCTCAGCGGGCTGGGGGAGGTCTCGGGGCGGGTATTTACCGAACACTTGTTGGAAAACATCTTCCAGCGCTTTTGCGTGGGAAAGTAGCTCATGACACGGTTTGCATACGACATTGCTGTGGTTGGCGGCGGGCACGCAGGAATCGAGGCGGCTCTGGCCGCTGCTCGCCTGGGCGCGAAGTGCGCCTTGGTCACCCACAGCGCGTCAGAGATCGGCCGGATGCCCTGCAACCCCGCCATCGGTGGCCTGGGAAAGGGCCATTTGGTGCGCGAAATTGATGTTTTGGGTGGAGAAATGGGTCTCGCGATAGACCAATCTGGCATTCAATACCGGCTTTTGAACACCAGAAAGGGGCCTGCAGTGCAGTCCCCCAGGGCCCAGGCGGACAAGCACGCCTACGAAAAGCTGATGACGGACGTCTGTCACGGTCAACCCGGGTTGACGGTTATCGCCGGGGACGTGGCCGGGTTGTTGGTCGAGGGCGAAGGTTCAGAGCGCAAAATCACCGGTGTGACTCTCGCTTCGGGTGAATCGGTGACGGCGCCGCGGGTTGTGTTGTGCACCGGGACGTTCATGAAGGGCCTGATGCATGTCGGAGATGAGCAAACCAGCGGGGGCCGAGAAGGTGGTGCGCGCAGTGTCGGGTTGAGCGGAACCTTGGCCGACTACGGCTTTGAGTTGCGGCGGTTGAAGACGGGCACGCCTCCCCGTTTGTTGTCGCAAAGTATTGATTACAATCAACTTAAAGAACAGCCCGGGGATATTGACCCGGCGCCGTTTTCATTCCGGACCAAGAGCTTTGATCCGGTGCAGGTGCCTTGCCATATGGCCTATACCCACGCGGACACCCATCAAATCATCGCTGAAAACCTGGGGCTCTCCCCATTGTTTGCCGGTGCGATCGAAGGACAGGGCCCCCGCTATTGTCCCTCCATTGAGGACAAGGTGGTGCGGTTTGCCGATAAGGACCGGCACTTGCTGTTCCTGGAGCCGGAGGGCTTGAATACCGACGAAGTTTACGTCAACGGTCTGTCCACCAGCCTGCCCGCCGATGTGCAGGAGTTGGTCGTGCGCTCGATTCCTGGTTTGGAAAACGCCAAGCTGCTGCGCTATGGCTATGCAGTGGAGTACGACAGCGTTCCTTCGTGGCAGATACACCGCCACTTGGAGACTAAGTTGGTGTCTGGTTTGTATTTAGCTGGCCAGATCTTGGGCACTTCTGGCTACGAGGAGGCTGCGGCGCAGGGCCTCTTTGCTGGCGTGAACGCCGTTCGAAGTCTCAACGGAACGGCACCGCTGCAACTGGGCCGGGATGAGGCCTATCTCGGGGTTCTGGTTGATGACCTTGTCACCAAGGAAATCAATGAGCCGTACCGGATGTTCACTTCGCGGGCGGAACACCGGCTTCATCTGCGGTGCGACAATGCCGAACACCGCCTGGTGGCCGCGGCGCGGGAAATTGGAATTCTGGGTGCCGGCGAGTTGGGCGAGCTGGACGCCCGGGCCGCGTTTATTGACGAGACGACCAAGTTGTTGAGTTCGACGAGTGTCTTTATTAAGGACCGGGCATCGCGTTTGCTGGCCGCCGATTACTTGCGTTTTCCGGGCGTAGGCCTGGGAAACATTCGCGAAAGGGTCGAGGCGCCGGACGGTTTTTGGGGCCGTTTTGACGGGCTAACTTCGCAACTGCAAGGCTATACAGGCAATAAACACTTGGTGGAGGCGGCCGTCTTCCAGGTCGAAAACGACATCAAATACGAGGGCTACATCGCCAAGCACAACCGCCTGTTGCGCAATCGCGAGCATCTGGACAACCTGGAAATGCCAAAAGAGATCGACTACAAGTCCATGACCGCGTTGAGCTTTGAGTCGCGGGAGAAGTTGGAC
>DAOVTU010000644.1 GCA_030632925.1 Candidatus Krumholzibacteriia bacterium
CGATGGTGTGGCCGAACGGCGCAAGGGCGTGGGCATCTTTGTCGCGGCCATTAGTGAAAAAAAGGCCGATCGGGAACGCCAGCAACTGCTGGACACATCGCTTAAGGAAGCCGCCGGCCTGGTCGTTCAATTGGATGTTCCGCGCAAGGAAGCCGTCAAGATATTGAACCAACACATCGATCGTTTTGAACAGAGCAAGGGGAGCAAAAAGTCATGACCAGCGAATCCATCATCTCGGTCCGAAATCTGAGTCGTGAGTTTGGCGCGACCAAGGCGCTGTCAGGAGTCAGCCTGGAAATCGGCTCCGGATCGGTTGTCGGCGTGCTCGGGCCCAACGGCTGTGGCAAAACCACGCTCATGAAGCACATGATCGGGCTGCTCTTGCCCAGCCACGGGCACGTCGAAGTTTTTGGCACCGAGGCCAGGGACCTCACCGGTGCACAGGTCGCCCGTATCGGCTACGTGAGTCAGGATTCGGAGCTATTGACGTGGCTCAACGTCGGCGAAACCCTGGATTTTGCACGTGCGCACCATCCGGGCTGGAACGAGCAATTGGCCGAGCGCCTGGTCAAGGAATTTGAACTGAAGCGCCACCAAAAAGTGGGGCAGTTGTCCGGCGGTCAGAAACAGAGACTGTCCATCGTGTTGGGCGTCGCCCATGAGCCGGAGGTGCTGCTGCTCGACGAACCTGCCGCGGCCCTGGATCCGATCGTGCGTCAGGATTTCCTGGACCTGTTGATGGAACTGATCCAGGACGGGGACCGCACCATCCTGATCTCCAGCCACATCCTGACCGATGTGGAAAAGGTTATCGACAAGGTGCTGATCATGGACCAGGGGGCGGTGCATTGCTTCCAGCCGCTGGATGACCTGCGGGAGGAATATTTCCGCGTGAGCCTCAGTGCATTGACCGGGGAATTGCCCAAAGAACTCGCGCTCAGTGGTTTGAAACACGTGGCCAGAAGCGGGGCCGTGGCAACCGTCACCATCCACAACCCACAGCGTGCCGAGCTGGAACGCGAAGTGGAGCGCCTGGGCTGCAAGGCGGAGATCCGGCACCTGGAATTCGATGAAATCTATCGCCTGGTCGTGACCGGAAAGTGAGGGTGGCCATGTCGACATTGATCAAACAAACCCGGTTCTATTTGCGCAACAAGGCGCTGCTGTTCTGGTCGTTCTTCATGCCCGTGTTTTTGCTGCTGCCGTTGACCATCTGGATGCACAACCAAGGCGAAAAAACTGAGCCTGCCTCCATGTTATTGGTTTTGGCCTTTGCGATGTCGACGGCGTTTTTTCTGTCGTCATCGCAGCAGGAGATGATGAGCAAGGCTTTCAGTTATCTGCTGCCGGACCTGCGGCCGAACATGGTGCGTGACCAGATCCTGACCGGGCTCTCAGTGGCGGTATTGACTGTTGTCGCCGGCCTCGTGGTTCCGGGTTTGGTGACGGTTATCCAGGGGAGTGTCGCCTTGGGCTGGTCCCTGGTGTGTCTGGTCCTGATCGTCTATGCCCTGACCGTCGTGGTGGTGCTTCACTTTACGTACGCCTCGTGGCTGCCGTTTCAGTTCATATGGGTGTTCGCCGTCGGCATGAAGTTCCTGATGTGGTTGCCTCCGCAAAAGCTTCAACTGCTGCTGGCTCAGACCGGCCTCCTGACTGCGGCTGCGGCGGTGACTGTTTTCCTGGTGTGGCAACAATTGCGCAGCCGCACCCTGCACCGGCAGGTGGCTCAGCGGCCTTATATCTCGCTGGCGGACTTGAAAAACACCCAGCGGATCGAGGAATTCAAGCGCGCCCGCAATGCGCACAAAGTGGACAAAGACGAAGGACTGAGACCCTTCAATGGCTTGTTGCAATGGGGCAACCGTCGGGTGGCGGCATCTCGCGAGCGGGATGATGGCGCCGGTGCCCTGGTCTGGGAGGCCATCTGTCTGGGCCTGTCCAAGAGTATCCTGCGCTCCCGGTGGCGGATTGCGGCGGGCGTGACCATCGTGACGGCGGCACTGGTATTGTTGGGCTATTTCGATTCGCGAGCCACCTTGAACAACGAATCGGGGCTCGGCAGCGGCTGGTTCAGCGGCTTGATTTTCATGTCGACGACCGGTGTGAGCATGATGGCCTATCATCTGCGGATGCGCACGATGGGTCGGCTGTTCGCTCGGCGCGATGTGTTGAGGGCCGGCATGACCGGCGCCGTGGTCATCGTTGCCGCCGGTCTGGCCGGCTGTCTGGCCTTCTTCGGGTTGGGCCATTTGTTGGCCGCCGTATTGCCGAAAATCACTTTGGGATGGGATGTTTATTTCATGGTCGGGCCCCCCTGGTATCTGTTGGGTGCGCCATTGTTCTTTGTGCCGGTGCAGTTGTTGGCCCTAACGCTGTGGCGCAACCCCGGTCCCTGTTCGGTGCTGCAACAGTCCGGCACTCTGGCATTTTTCTTCTATCATGGCGCTCTAAATATGGGCGGAACGGGGCCGATGCTGCTACCTGCAGCGGTGGTTGTGCCTGTGCTCTGGGTGGCGCTGTACTTTGCCTGGCGCTGGCGCGTCCTGAAAAAGGATCAGGCCTAGCCCTCAACTCGCAACCCCACAATCCCAGTGCAATTCCCCCCTGAATATGTCATGTTCTCCCTCGAATTCACGAGGGAGAACCTA
>DAOVTU010000499.1 GCA_030632925.1 Candidatus Krumholzibacteriia bacterium
GGCCTACATCGATGGCGCCACCACTGGCGCAGTCGAGCCCAAGCAGGTCATGATGGCGCCAGTGACGAGCATCAAGAACCTGTTGGCCAAGACGGGCACCAAGGTTACTGACTACGGCCTGTTCGAGTTGAATGAGGCGTTTGCGGCCCAGAGCGTGGCCGTTGTGCGCGAGTTGGAATTGGACGATGAAATCGTGAACGTGAACGGCGGCGGCGTCAGCCTGGGTCATCCCATAGGCTGCTCGGGTGCCCGCATCCTGGTGACCCTGTTGCACGCCATGGAGGATCGCGGCGTGGACAAGGGCATCGCCAGCCTGTGTCTCGGTGGTGGCGACGCGGTGAGCATGGCCATCAGCCGTCCGTAACTGAACTGAATTTGCGAAAGGAACGCGAGATGAAAGTTTCCGTAATCGGCGGCGGCACCATGGGCAACGGCATCGCCCAGGTCTTCGCCCAGTTTGGTCACGATGTGAACCTGATCGACATCAAGCAGGAATACCTCGACCGCGCCCTCGGCACGGTGGAGAAAAACCTGGGCCGCATGGTGAAGAAGGAAAAAATCAGCCAGGACGACGCGACCGCGACTCTGGGTCGATTGAACGGCGTGGTGGGCCTGGAGAACGCGGCTGACAGCGACCTGGTCGTCGAAGCGGTGTTCGAAAACTACGAGGTGAAGAAGGAAATCTTCAACAAGCTGGACGAAGTGTGCAAGCCGGGCGCGATCCTGGCCTCGAACACTTCCAGCATCAGCCTGACCAAGATCGCCGCCTGTACGAAACGTCCGCAGGATGTCATCGGCATGCACTTCATGAATCCCGTGCCCATCATGAAGCTGGTCGAAATCATCTGTGGCCAGGCGACCAGTGACGAAACCTTGGCCAAGGTCACCAAGATGGCCGAAGAGCTGAACAAGGTGCCGGTCACGGTGCAGGACTATCCCGGCTTCATTGCCAACCGCCTGTTGATGCCGATGATCAACGAAGCCGCCTACAGCCTGATGGAGGGCGTGGCCACCAAGGAAGCCATCGATACGGTCATGAAGCTGGGCATGGCGCATCCCATGGGCCCACTCACATTGGCTGATTTTATTGGCCTGGATATCTGCCTGGATATCATGGAAGTGCTCTACGAGGGCTTCGGTGACAGCAAGTATCGCCCCTGCCCGTTGTTGCGCCGCATGGTGGACGCCGGGCATCTGGGACGCAAATCGGGTCTGGGATTCTACGACTACTCATAAGGAGCCGCGCCGTGATTTTCGAACTGAACGAACAACAACGCATGATCCGGGACATGGCCCGCGACTTCGCCACCCGTGAAATCGCACCCATTGCCGCAGAAATTGACGAGGAAGAACGGTTTCCGTTTGATGTCGTCAAAAAAATGGGTGAGCTGGGTTTCATGGGCATGAATGTGCCCGAGGAATTTGGCGGCTCGGCCCTGGACAGCGTGTGTTATGTGTTGGCCATGGAAGAAGTGAGCAAGGCCTGCGCGTCGTGTGGCGTGATCATGTCGGTGAACAACAGCCTGGTGTGTTGGCCGCTGGAAACCTACGCCACGGATGAGCAGAAGAAAAAATGGCTGACGCCTTTGGCCAGTGGCCAGAAGCTGGGGGCCTACTGCTTGAGTGAGCCCGGGGCCGGCACCGACGCTGCGGCCCAGACCACGACAGCCAAACAGGATGGTGACCACTGGGTCATCAACGGGATGAAGAATTTTATCACCAATGGTGCCAACGCCGACATCATGCTGGTTTTTGCCCAGACCAACCCCGAGTTGAAGCACAAGGGGATCCGGGCGTTCATCGTCGAAAATACGGCCGAAGGATTTTCGGTTATTCGCAAAGAGGAAAAGATGGGCATCCGGGCTTCGGACACCGCCCAACTGGCCTACGACAACGTGCGGGTGCCGAACGACCAGGTGCTGGGCGGCGAAGGCACGGGCTTCAAGATCGCCATGAGCACGCTGGACGGCGGGCGCATCGGTATTGCGAGTCAGGCTTTGGGCATCAGTGCGGCAGCCTACGAAGCGGCGCTGGCCTACAGCAAGGAACGCGAACAGTTCGGCCGGCCCATCTCCAAATTCCAGGCCATCCAGTGGAAGATCGCCGACATGGCCACCCGCCTGGAGGCGGCTCGTCTGCTGACCTACCGCGCGGCCTGGACCAAGGACCAGGGCAAGCGGTACAGCGAAGAGGCGGCCATGGCCAAGCTGTACGCCAGCGAGACCAGCCATTTCATCACCAACGAGGCGGTGCAGGTGTTTGGCGGCAATGGCTATTCCAAGGAATTCCCGGTCGAGCGCCACTTCCGCGACGCGAAGATCACCGAAATCTACGAGGGCACCAGTGAAGCCCAGCGCATGGTGATTTCTTCGATGGAGTTGAAGAAGTAGTTTGTCCGGCCCGGGATCGCCTGGATTTGCCTCGATAATGCCTCCCACGATCTTCGGATTTGTGGGAGGTTTTTTGTGGTGTTCCATGGCCGACAGGGAGTTGTCGTGATAGGTTTGGGGAAATCGATCTGCCACGCCAAGCCCAAAAGAGAACCATGAGCAATCCCACCATCAGCCTGCGCGAGGCACGACGCCTGGCTTTGCACCGCAGCGGTTTGCTGGCCAATGAAGACTGGCCTCGTGCCGTGAAACGGCGCGATCATATCGCCGAGGCTGCCGCTGCAGTCGAACGCCTGGGCTACCTGCAACTCGATACCATTCCCATCTCGGGGGCGCGCAGCCACGGATTGGTTCTGGCGTCCCGTCTGCCCGGTTATCGGCCGGCGGATGCCGAGAGTCTGCTCGGGTGTTCGGGAAATCTGTTCGAATATTGGGGCCACGAGGTTTCCTGGTTGCCGATGTCATTGTACGGAGCAATGGAATTCCGGCGGCAGGATTTCAGAAACGACCGCTGGTGGCAGGAGATCGTCAAAAATCATCCGGAGTGGATCAAAGAAGTGTTGGGCCGTATTGAGGCTGAAGGCCCGCTCTGCAGCCGCGATTTTGCCAGCGACAATTCCGATGGCACCTGGTACGGGCGACCGCCCCGCCGGGTTCTGGCGGCGCTTTGGTCCTCAGGCGAATTGGCGGTGCGTGACCGGGTGGGGTTTGAGCGTCAGTTCGATTTGACCGAACGGGTGATTCCCGGTTCAGCCCCGGCTCCGATGCCGGCGGTCGAAGGAGTGGCGCTGCTGCTGGAAACGGCCGCTGCGTTGCATGGCTGGGCAACCCTGGGAACCCTGTGCGAAACATTTCGTTTGCGCCGCAAGCAACCCGCAGTGGTTGAAGCAGTGGCCCAACTGTTGGAAGCGGGGCGTCTGGTCAGCTGTGATCTGGTGGGACAACGGGGACAGCGCACGGCGGGGGTGGTCAGGCCCGCCGATCTTGAAAAAGCCCACAACCTGGCCGGCGCCCGGGGACCCCGCGGA
>DAOVTU010000244.1 GCA_030632925.1 Candidatus Krumholzibacteriia bacterium
ACGAATTGATCCTGGTGGGCAAGCCGACCGACTGGTCGGGTATGGGCGGGGCCGCTTTTGCCTCGGCGACCCTGGACGCCGAACAGGCCATGGAGAACAAGGGCAGCGTGCAGACACCGGACCCGTTCCTGAAACGCATCCTGACGGTTTCGAATTTGGCCGTGTTGGAGATGGCCCGCGCCGAAGGCGTGACCATTGGCTTCAAGGACCTCGGCGCCGGCGGCGTCAGTTGCGTGACGAGCGAGTTGGCCGACGCCGGTGGCTTCGGTTGCGATGTGGATGTGCAACTGGTGCACCAGATCGCCGACCTGCCGGCGCGGGTGTGCGCCTGCAGTGAGACCCAGGAACGTTATGGCCTGGCGGTGCCTTCGCGGCTCACCGAAAAAGTGCTGAAGATCTACAACGAGGATTTTGCCCTGCCCAGGCTTTATGAAGGGGCCAGTGCGCGGTGTATTGGCAAGGTCACCAAGGAACGCCAATACATTCTGCGTTGGGGCGATCGGATTTTGGCCGACGCGCCTATCGAAACGATTACCGAAGGCATCCGATATGACCGCCGGGCCGAGGCGCCGGAACGCCCCGAAGTGGGGGCCGATGAACGCCTGACTGAAGCGCCGGTGGGTGAATTGTCCAGCGAATGGCTGGGCCTGATGCAGCACCCGAACCTCGCGAGTCGGGAATACATTTACCGCCATTATGATCCGGAAGTGCAGGCGGGCACGATTTTGCGGCCCGGCGAAGCGGATGCCGGCGTGGTGGCGCCAGTGGCGGGCAGCAAACGTGCCGTGGCCTTGTCGGCCGATGGCAATCCGCTGTTGGGTCTGGCTGATCCCTGGACCGCCGGGGCCAGTGCCGTGCTCGAAGCCTGCCGCAATGTGGCCTGTGTCGGTGGCGAGCCTTCGGCGGTGACCGATTGCCTGAACTTCGGCAATCCGGAAGTGCCTTTGGCCTTTTGGCAGTTCACCGAGTCGGTCAAGGGTGTGGGCGATGCCTGCCGCGGCGTGGGCTGTTACGCCCTGCCCAACGCGCCGTTGCCGGTGATCTCGGGCAACGTCAGTTTCTATAATCAAAGCAGCACGGGCCGCAGCGTGGCGCCGTCTCCCATTGTGGCCTGTGTGGGTATTGTGGAAGACTATACCACCTGCCGCAGCCAGCGCTTCAAGGCCGCCGGCGAAGTGATCCTGATGGTCGGTACGCGCCAACCCGAGATGCTCGGTTCGCTGTACGTCGATGCCGGTTTCAGCGCCGGACGACCCGCCGTGCCGCGGATCGATTTTGACGCGGCCCGGTGCGAGATCCGTGCCGTCATTGAATTGGTGCAGGCCAAGCTGGCCACCGCGGTGCACGACATCAGCGATGGCGGCTTGGCTGTATGTCTGAGTGAAATGGCCATGGGGTTGGAGGCGGGCGTATCGCGTGGGGCCGAAATCCGGCTGCCCGGAGACGGTGGAAGTTTGACCGCCCGCGAGTACCTGTTCAACGAAGCCGGAGGCTTTTTGCTGACGGTGCAGGCCCACGATGTGGTCGCGGCGACGGACATCCTGGACAAGGCCGGCGCCGACTGGTGGAACCTGGGCCTGGTCACCGACACCGATGCGTTGGTGGTGCGCGGCTGGCAGGATGAAGTGCTGGCCGAGATCGACATCGCCGTGATGACCCGTGGTTGGCAAACAGCATTGCCGCGCCTGATGGCCGGCGATACGGCGGCTGAAATGGTGCCGAATATGGCAGCCCGCAGTGACGTTGCTGGCGTGGCCAACGAACAGAATCCTGCTGACTATCGCGTGAACGTCAATCTCGGTGCCGAACCGCGCGTGGCGGTGATGCAACTGCCCGGCGTGAACTGCGAAGCGGAATCCAAGCGCCTGTTGGATGCAGGCGGAGCGGCGGCCGAAGTCTTCCGCTGGACTCGAAGCCCGGAGGATCTGGCCAAGTTTGACGGCTATCTCATCCCGGGTGGTTTTTCCTATCAGGATCGCGTGCGGGCCGGGGCTGTGGCGGCCAAGGACCCGTTGCTGCGGGTACTGCTCGAGGGCGCCGAAAGTGGCAAGCCCATATTGGGCATCTGCAACGGTTGCCAGGTTCTGGTAGAGTCCGGACTGGTGCCGGGTCTGGAGCCCGGAGCGGTGGAAGTGGCCCTGGCCAGTAATCGATTTGCCGGTCGCCGGGGATACCACTCGCGCTGGATTGCCGTGGAAGCGGATGACCGCAGCCACACGCCCTTTGTTGAGGGGTTGACGGGCACCTTCCCGTTGCCCATCGCTCATGCAGAAGGTCGCTTCACCCATGAGGATCCGGCCTTCTTCGATCGCCTGGCAGAAGCCGGCCACGTGGCCTTGCGTTACGCGCCTTTGGGCGGACGTGACAGCGCAGCAGCGGGCAATCCCAACGGTGCCCTGCTGGATGTTGCGGCACTGACCAACGCCAAGGGCAATGTGCTGGCCATGATGCCACACCCCGAGCGGGCGGCCCAGTTGCGCCACGTGCCCGAAGATCTGCCCCATGCCTGGGGCCGCGCGCGCCTGGCGGCAGCCGGAGATTTTATCACCCTGGAAGAGGCGGGGCCGGGCGCGTTTCTGTTGCGCCGCCTGATCGAACTCTGCTAAGGAAAAAGGACGTTATGAACAGCCTGAAAACCGAAACGCAGACTAGGCTTCAGACCACACTGCTGACCAGCCACAAGGGTGTGGATCTGCATGCGGCTTCGGCCCTGCTGGTGATGAAGGAGCGTCTCGAAGGTGGCGACCGCCTCGAGAACCTGTTCCGCTGTGAACTGCACACCTTTTGGGATGCCCCGGAGGGCTGGGATGGCGCCCGCCTGCTGGACACCGGCCGCTTCTTCAATCCCAACAAACATCACTTCGGGATGTTCGTGGGCCCGGCGGCAGGGGCAGCCTGGATGGAAGACGAAACGGCGGGTCGCCAATTGACCAGCGCCTGGCCCGGGCCGGTGCAGGACACCGATCTGGAAGCATGGCAGGATGACAGCGCCGGCCTTTACAATAACCTGCTGGGCGGAGCGGTGCCTGAGGGTTGCGCAGCCTGCGACGTGGTGAGCTTTCCCTACGGCCAAGCGGGGCCGGTGGTGTCCGGCGTGCTGTGGCGGTTGGTCATTCGTGGGAGTGCGGACGAAGCGGCGGAAATTGGCGAAAAACTGGCGGTGGCCCGGCACCGCAAACAAGGCTTGCTGATCAACCCGCACATGGAGTGCTGGTTTGCGGCCTCGCGTTGAGCAGTCGGTACTGGCGGAACTTGTAGCCTGGGTTTTGATTAACTGTTGAAGAGTGTCTTTCCACTCGAAATGGAGTTTTCATGGGTCTGGACGAACAGCATTGGCGTGACGAGTGTGGTGTGGTGGGCATCGCGGCGGTCGACAGCGCCGCCGAACTGGCCAGTCTGGCCCTGCATGCCCTGCAGCATCGGGGGCAGGAGAGCGCCGGCATCACCGTGGCCGACGGCCACCGCCTGGTCACCCACAAACGCATGGGCCTGGTGGCCGACGTTTTTGATGAAGACACCACCCGCGATCTGACGGGCAATTACGCCATCGGCCACGTGCGGTACAGCACTTCGGGCTCCAGTCACATCCTCAATGCCCAGCCTCTGCAGGTGGCCTCGCACCGGGGCACGGTGAGCATTGCCCACAACGGCAACCTCGTCAACGCCCACGAACTGCGGCGCGAGATGGAACTGCAAGGCTCGATCTTTTCGACCACCAGTGACACCGAAGTCATCCTGCACATGTTGGCCCGCAACGCCGAAGACAGCTGCGAAGACGCCCTGCTGAAACTGCTGCCCCGGGTCAAGGGCGCCTACAGTTTGGTTCTGCTCACGCGCGACAAGCTGATCGCGGTGCGCGACCCCTACGGATTCCGCCCATTGTGCCTGGGCCGATTCCAGAACAGCTATGTGGTGGCCAGCGAAAGTTGCGCCTTCGACATCATCGGCGCGAAATACCTTCGTGAATTGGAACCGGGCGAGATGGTGATCCTGGGTGAAGGTGAGTTGGTGAGCCGCAACCTGAATGTCGAAGCGCCCGAAAAACGGTGCGTTTTCGAACACGTGTATTTTTCGCGCCCGGACAGCACGATTTTCGGACGCAATGTGGAAAGCGCCCGGCGCCGCAGTGGCGAAATCCTGGGGCGCGAGGCTCCGGTGGACGCCGACCTGGTCTGCGCCGTGCCTGACAGCAGCAATACGGCGGCTTTGGGTTTTGCCCGCACCACCGGCATGCACTTCGAATTGGCACTGATCCGCAACCATTATGTGGGCCGTACGTTTATCTCACCTGCGCAAAAGGTGCGGGACATGTCGGTTCGCATTAAATTCAATCCCGTGGCCGAAGTGCTCGAAGGCAAACGGGTTGTGGTGGTCGATGACAGCATTGTCCGCGGCACCACCATGCGCAAACTCGTCAAACTGATCCGGGGCGCCGGGGCGACCGAGGTGCATCTGCGCATCGCTTCGCCGCCGGTGACGAACCCGTGCTACTACGGGATCGATACACCGGTGCGCAACGAGTTGATCGCTTCGAGCCACACCGTTGATGAAATCGCGACATATCTCCGGGTCGATTCCCTGGCCTATTTATCGCTGCCGGGCCTGCTTGAGGCCGCCGGTGAGGGCGAAAAATATTGTGAAGCCTGCTTCACCGGGAATTACCCCGTTTCTTTTGCACCGGAGACCCACAAGGACCAGCTGGAAAATCATGCAGCTGGGGTGGTGATCCCGGTCAAACCCCTGCCCGCAGAAGAGGCCTGATGGCTTCGGTTCTGCGCGCCGGGAGATAAGACTGAGGACAAATTGAGTACCGACAAAGCGGATACCGCAGCACCGAATCATTCGGAGTGGCTGCCGGATGCGCGTTTTGATGACCCGACCGAGTTGAGCAGCGTGCTGACCTCTCGGGTACTGCCGCTGGTGAAGAACCCCGCTCGCTACATCGGTGGCGAATTGGGCACCACGGCCGAAGGCTACGATCGGCAGGGTGCCAACATCCTGCTGACCTTTCCGGACGCCTACGAAGTGGGCATGTCCCATCAGGGCCTGCGCATTCTGTATACCTTGCTGCAACAGCGCGAGGGCACTTTCTGCGACTTGGCCTACGCGCCATGGCCTGATATGGAAGCGGCCATGCGCGCTGAAAAGCTGCCGCTGTACGCTTTGGAATCCCGCCGTGCCGCCAGGCAATTTGACGTGATCGGCTTCAGCCTCGGCTACGAACTGGCCTACACCAATATGGTCAACATGATCAATCTGGCCGGATCGCCGATCTGGGCCAAGGACCGTGGTGAAGGGGATCCCATTTTTGTCGCGGGTGGTTCGTGCGCCTTGAACCCCACGGTGGTCAGCCCGTTCCTGGACGTGGTCCTGCTCGGCGATGGCGAAGAAACCGTGCTGGATATCGCGGATCTGATCGTGCGGCGTAAAAAAGAAGGGGCAACCCGGGCCGAGATTCTGGCCGAAATCAAACTAGTTGAAGGTGCGTGGCATCCGGAAGTGACCGAACCTGTGCGGGCGCGGGTCTTGAAAG
>DAOVTU010000052.1 GCA_030632925.1 Candidatus Krumholzibacteriia bacterium
AATTTCTTGGCCATTTCGTTGGCCATGCGCAACCCACATTGGGATGGCTCACTGAAATCCGTGGGACAGAGGATTTTCTTGAACGGAAACATCAGCCGACCTCTCGCTGAAACCCGCCGTGGCGAGGTCGCCTTGGCGTGGTTCATGATAGTTCGTCCAGGCCAGATCGTGACAGACCCTGGCCTGCGCTCATTGGCAATATAACACATAAAGGATTGCCGCAAATGGCTTTCTACTCCGATTTCGCCGGCCACTACGAGAAGATTTTTCCCTACCGCGCCGGTGTCTACAGTTTTCTGGACCAGTGGTTGCCCAAAACCGGCCGTGTACTCGACGTGGGTTGCGGCACCGGCGCCTATTGCGGAAAACTGGCCGCATCGGGCCGCGAATGCCTGGGCATCGACCTGGATCCCGGCATGATCGGCGAAGCTGGGCAGTTGTACGCAGGCGCCGAATTCCGGATCATGGGCATGGAGGAACTGCACCTGTTGCCCGCCGGCGGATTCAGCAGCGTCATGTGCATCGGCAATGTGTTGCCCCATCTGGAGGCGGGGCGGTTGGCGGCATTCCTGATGGATGTCCGCAATCTGTTGGCGCCCGGCGGTGTCTGGATATTCCAGACGGTGAACTTCGACCCGATTTTGAAGCTCGAGGACTACGTGTTTCCGGATCTCAAATTTCCCGAACACGACCTGACCTTCCTGCGCTGGTATGAGGACATCAAGCTGGAGCGCCTCAATTTCCACACCGCCCTGATGGGGCCGGAAGGGGAAATTTTTGGAGGCGAGGTCGTGCTGTATCCGCGCACGAGTGTGGATTATCTGATCGGGCACCGCAGCGCGGGTTTCAGCAAGCTGGGCCACTTCGCGGACTTCAGTGGGCAGGGGTTCAACCCCGAGGAACACTCGGGCAGCGTGTTTGTCTTCCGCCGGGACGATTGACCTGGAGGCGTTTTGCCGGGTTGCGCAAAATCCGCAAATGCGGTACAATCAAGACAACAAAGGAATCCTATGCAGAGCTTGAACAGCATCTCCCTGAACCGCAATTGGTGGTGGCGTAGCCGCCCGGCGGAGAGGTGCGCGATCTAGGCTTTGGACGATCATAGCGCAACCGCCGCCGGCTCGATCAGCCGGCGGCGGTTTTTTTATTAAGGCGAAGAGACAGAAACATCAGATGGAAGGAACGGTCTTATCATGTCGGATCAGAAACTCCCCGCCCTCGGCACCGTGCCGGATGAAAACGGATTTTTTGGACCCTACGGCGGGCGTTTTGTACCTGAGCCCTTGCTTCCCCCGCTGGAAGAATTGACGGCGGCTTTCAGGAAGTACCGCGACGATGAGGAATTCGTGGCCGAGTTGGCCCACGAATACCTGACCTATTCGGGTCGCCCGACACCGCTGTACCATGCCGAGCGATTGAGCGAACATCTGGGGGCCACGATTCTGTTGAAGCGCGAGGACCTCAATCATCTGGGCGCCCACAAACTGAACAACTGTCTCGGCCAGGCTCTGCTGGCCAAACGCATGGGCAAAAAGAAGATCATCGCCGAGACCGGGGCCGGTCAGCACGGCGTGGCGACCGCCGCGGTGGCGGCCCGTCTGGGCCTCGCATGCGATGTCTACATGGGCGAAGAAGACATGCGCCGCCAAAGCCCCAACGTGACCCGCATCCAGTTGATGGGCGCGCGCGTGGTGCCGGCCACCAGTGGCGACAAAACCCTGTCCAACGCCGTTGATGAAGCCATCGGCGCCTGGGTGGCCGAAGCCGACACGGCGTTCTATCTGCTGGGTTCCGTGGTTGGCCCGCATCCCTATCCTGAAATGGTGGGGCACTTCCAATCCATCATCGGTCGCGAAGCTCGTGAGCAGGTGCTGGCGCAGTTCGGACGCCTGCCGGACATGATCACCGCCTGTGCCGGTGGCGGCAGCAATGCCATCGGACTGTTCCACGCTTTTCTGGGTGATGAATCAGTCAAGATCGTGGGTGTCGAGGCCGGTGGCAGTGGTGTGACCACCAACCGTCACGCCGCGACCCTGACGACTGGCAAGCCGGCGGTCATCCACGGCATGAACACCTATTGCATTGAAGAGGGCACCGTCACTGCCGGTGGCAACCATTGCATCGCTGCGGGCCTGGACTATCCGGGCATTGGGCCGGAGCACAGTTACTTGAAGGATCTGGGCCGGGTGCAGTATAAAGCGGTGGAAGACAAGGAAGTGATGTTGGCCTTCGAAAGCCTGTGTCGTTTCGAGGGGATTATTCCGGCGCTGGAGAGCAGCCATGCCTTGGCTTATCTGGAAAGGCTGAAGGGCAAATTTGGTGCTGACCAGTTGGTCGTCGTCAACCTGTCCGGACGTGGGGACAAGGACATGGACGAGTTGATCAGGCATCGCAATCAGGCGCTGGGCAATGAAGCGGGGCCGCCGACGCAGTTGTTCTGTTAGGTTGTGCCTCTGAAATTGTGTTTGTTCGATTTTGGAGTCTTGGGTTTGATGTATAGCCGAGAATCCCGCACACGTGCGGGATTCTCGCATTTTATGTCAATACACTGAGGCGAATTCGCCCTGAATTGTGCTCCCCCACCCTCTTGACACGATATCCCCACTATTCTATCGTAATTCATCATATAAGTGCATATACAGACCTAACTCAGATTCCACGCCGGCACGCCGCGCCGCATATTGAGGAGTCATGTCATGCCCCATATCTCAAGAGAAGCCCGACAGAAAATATTACATTTCGCATTTGTTGTTTCGGTCAGTTTACTGGTCGCCTCGGTGGCCAGCGCCGCCCCAATGTGGGGAGACCAAATCAATTTGGTGCAACCGGATGGCACAGAAGTGCCCGTCAATATTTGGGGTGATGAATTCTACCGTGTCGTGGAATCTTCGGATGGATACACACTGGTGCGTGATCCTGAATCTGCAGAAATGTGCTTTGCTGAAGTTTCGTCCGATGGAGCCAAGCTGGTTTCCACGGGGGTGCGGTTTGACACTGCAAAGGGCGAAGACCTGGGCCTGCAAAAACACCTGCGGATTGATCCGGCCGTATCTGAAAAAATTGCCGCCACCATTCGGGCGGAATCGGATGCCTACGGGCGCAGCGTCATGGCCGAACTGGGAGAGAAAGGCGTCAGCTGGGTTCCCGTCACAACCGGTGAAGTTGAGGGCATCACCTTGATCATCGATTTCAGCGATCAACCGGCACTCATTTCTGCAGCCGAGGTCGACAACTATCTCAATCAACCAGGGTACAACGGGTTCGGGAACAACGGGTCTGTGCGGGACTACTACTACGATATTTCCGACGGCCAGTTGACGTTCACGAACTACGTGTCTGCCACATTCTATCGTGCTGAACATCCCAAGAGCTATTACGACGACTGTTCATTGCCCCAGTGGGATGCCGCCCGCCCCTTGATCCGCGAAGCGCTGGACTACCTGGACAGCCAGGGGTTTGATTTTTCCCAATATGACTCGAATGGTGACGGCACAATCGATGCCCTGAGTTGCTACATCGCCAATTTATATACAGGGGCCTGCCCCTATGGATATGGCCTGGCTTCCCATGCCAACAACGTGGGTTGGTCAGCGGATGGTGTCAGTACCGCCCGGTATCAACTCACTTCCCTTTATGGCTCGCCCACCTTGGGGACCTTTTGCCACGAGAGCGCCCACATGCTCTTGCAATGGCCCGATCTGTATGACCACGACTTCTCATCCAATGGTGTTGGCTATTTCTGCGTCATGTCCAGAATTAGCAGCAATACCAATCCTGGCGAAGCCTGTGCACCGATGAAACACTACGCGGGGTGGGGCAACGTCACGCCACTTGTCGGCTTGATGCCCAACCTGACTGCTCCGACGACCGGAAATTCGTTCTTCAAGTACACGAACCCCCTCAAGAGTCACGAATATTTTCTGATCGAAAACCGGCAACGGGTGGGACGAGACTGGCTTTTACCGACTCGAGGCTTGGCCATTTGGCATGTGGACGAAATCGATGGCAGCAATGACTACGAGGATCAAACGGCCGATCACCATTACGAAGTCACGCTGGTTCAGGCTGATGGTCGCTGGGACATGGAGAACGATATCAACTACGGCGATTCAACGGATCTCTTCTCGGCTCCCATTTATACTGAATTCGGGATGGATACGAGCCCCCATTCCCGCTGGTGGGGCGGCACGATTTCCTCGATGGGGATCGAAAATATCAGTTATGCGCAGTCCGAAATGACATTCACGTTCAATCCCACCGGTGAAACCCATGTGCCGGCCCAATTTGCTACCATCCAGGGCGCGATCAATGCCGCGGTCGATGGCGATGTCATTGTTCTGGCAGATGGGGTCTATACCGGACCCGGCAACGTGGATCTGGACCTGCGTGGCAAAGAGATTACGCTGAAGGCAGCCAACAGTGCATCGTTCGCCGCGACCATTGATTGCGGCGGCAGTGCCGCTGACCCCCACCGTGCCTTCAACTTCAGTTCGGGCGAGACTGCGGCGACCGTTGTCGAAGGCCTGACTGTCATCAATGGCTATGCCGCCGGCGATGGTGGTGCCGTGTTGTGCGATGGGACTTCGCCCACGTTGCGGGGACTCTATTTTTCCGGCAACGAAACGGCCGGTTCCGGTGGTGCTTTGCATGTTGCCAACGGTGCCCTGCCCACCATAGAGAATTGCATCTTCAGCGACAATACGGCGGCCAATGGCGGGGCCGTCTCAGCCTCAGGCTCGGCTGTCCTGCTTGAATGGTGCACATTTTACGGCAACGACGCGGTCAACGGAGCGGCCCTGGCCGCACTGGCATCAAGTTCGGTCACCGCGCGCAATTCGATCGTTGCCAACTCCCTTACTGCCGGTCCGGCCTATTGCGAAAGCGCCGCCGATGAAGTGGTCCTGGAGTGTAGCAACGTGGTCGGCAATCTGGGCGGCGATTGGACAGGATGCCTTTCCGGCCAGCAAAACAACATCGGCAATTTCTCTCTTGATCCCTTGTTTTGCGATCCGCCCGCCGGGGATCTGGGCCTGCTTGGGGGCTCGCCCTGTGCTGCGGGTTTTCATCCGGATGGAGCAACGGCATGTGAGGGGACTCAGATCGGCGCCCTTGGAGTTGGTTGCCTCGCGGACGTCTTCACGGCGATGACAACCGGTCCGGTGGCCGATCCGGGCAATGGGCGAGGGGCGGCCTGGGGTGACTATGACGGCGACGGTGATCCCGACCTTTTTCTGGTCAACTACGAGGAGCCCAACGTCTTGCTGCGCAACGATGGCAACGGGGTCTTTTCGGACGTCACGATTGCGCCGTTGAACGAAGGCGGTCCCGGCACCGGTTGTGCCTGGGCTGATTATGACAACGACGGCGACCTCGACCTGTATGTGGTGAATTATGGGACTGCCAACCGGCTTTACCGCAACGGTGGTGCGGGCGGTTTTGCCGATGTCACCACCTCACCTCTGGATGATCCGAGCCAGGGCATGGGGGTCAACTGGGTGGATTATGACAACGATGGCAAGGTTGATTTGTATCTCGTCAATGACTTGACGGCCAACATGTTGGTCAAAAATTTCGGTGACCTGGGCAATGGAAGTTGGCTTTTTTACGGCGCGACCGCACCAGTTTTGAGCGATGCAGGCAGTGGTTCGGGTGCTTGCTGGGGTGATTTTGACGGAGATGGAGACCAGGATGTCTATCTGGTCAACCAAGGGGCCAACCTGCTGATTGAAAACGGGGGCGTGAACGGATATGTCGATGTCACGGGTTCTCTTGGCGATGTCGGTTTGGGATCAGGCGCAGCCTGGGGCGATATCACGAACGATGGCCGCCTGGACTTGTTCGTTACCAATGTCGGGCAACCCGATGTCCTGTGGTCCAACGAGGGCGCTTATTTCGCGGAGATCAGTGGATCTCCACTGGGCGATACGGGCCCGAGCAAGGGTGTTGCCTGGGGCGATTTCGACAACGATGGCCTGCAGGACCTTCTTCTGGCCCAGGACGGCGGGCCGGTGCAATTGTACTGGAACCAGGGGAATGAGGCGTTCGTTGTGCGCAGCGTTCCGGGCGGGGCGCAAAACAGCCAATGCGTGACGTGGGCGGATTACGACAATGACGGTGACCTCGATGCCTATGTGACCAACGCGGGCAACAATGTTCTGTTGCGAAACGATTTTGTGCACAACAACCACTGGTTGCACGTGGATTTGGAAGGTGTTTTTTCCAACCGGTCAGCCATCGGCGCGCGTTTGCGGGTCGTCACCGGCCAACTCAGTCAGGTCCGCGAGATCACTGCGGGATGCGGCTACCTGGGCATGAATTCCCTGACGGTGGAATTTGGTCTCGGTGATGCGGCCCTGGCCGACTCCCTCATCGTCGACTGGCCATCCGGGACTGTGGACGTGTTTACAAATTTGCTGGGAAACCGGCGGATCAAGTTGGTGGAAGGCGGGGAAGTTTCCGCGGCGGACCGGGATGACATGCCGGGACGGTTCTTGCTGTCTGCCAATGTGCCCAATCCTTTCAATCCCGTAACAACGATCAACTACGAGTTGCCACAATCGTCGGCAGTCACCTTGACGGTCTACGATATTGCAGGCCGAGTGGTGCGCCGATTGAGATCCGGCGAAACCGAACCAAAGGGCCGGCATCGGGCGATCTGGGATGGGAATGATGGCCAGGGCCGATCCGTTGCTTCGGGGACCTATTTCTATCGCCTTGAGGCGGCCGGCTTTGCGGCTTCCCGGAGAATGGCCCTGATCAGATAGCAGCGTGAATTCTATCTGCGTGTGAATAGAAAGAGGGTCCGCTCGCTCCCCGCGATGCGGGCCTTTTCCGTCACCTCAAACAACGGGGCAAAAGCTTCTTCAACACCCTCCAGGTGATAGTCCGGAAAAACATCTTCCCTTGAGGCCAACAACCGCTTCACTTGCGAGTCGTTCTTCGGCACAAACTCCAAAATCAAATGCCGCCCAGCGGTCGCAAAAAATTCAGCCAACCGCGGCAAGGGCACGTTGTTGCTGATACACAAATGATGCATCAAGGCCAAAGCAATCACCGTATCGGCGGGCCCGCGCGATAAGAAACTGTCCCGCTCGCTGTGGGCCCAACCCAGCCCGGGACTGGGGTTGGTCAGGTCCATCACCAACGGCAACAGATGCGGCTCGGCCCCGCGCCGACAAGCCAGCCAGTTTTTCTCCACCGCCGTCGGGTCAATGTCCGAAGCGATCGTCAGGATGCCTCGCTCGCTGGCCACCCGACTGAAGTAGCCGTTGTTGGCGCCCACATCCCAAACCAGTTTGCTGTCCGTGCGGTCCAGGAAACTGCCCACCAGATCGCGTTTTCCCTGCAGGGAAGAATCCGTGTAGTTGGTGTCCTCGTAGTAGTCGCCCCACTCGGTGCCGCCGGGCTGCCAGCGCAGTTTGCGCACGGCGCCGCGCAGGCTGTCCAGGATACCATCGAGCGACTTGCGGCTGACCTTGGTGGTTTTGGCCTTGGTGCTGTTGGCCTCGTCGTGGCTGTCGGCGTGTTTTTGCTGGCTGCGGGCATGCAGGTGAATGTGCATTTGCAGGCCCGGGTTCAGGCGCGTGCGCCAGGGCAGCAACTGCGCGGCCAGGTCCAGGGGCACGCCATCGATGTTGGTGCGCAGCAGCGAACCCAACCGGACATCCTTGTGAGCCATCAAGGCCAAGGGAGCCAGAAAATGCTGACAGAACTGGCGGTAGGCCACCCAGGGTTCACCATCGCTGTAAGCCGTGAAACTGAGGGAATCGATCAGCACTGGACGGCCGTTGTGGAACTGGATGTTGTAGGCACTGGCGTCTTTCAAACCCAGGCCATGCTTCAGCGCCAGACGCTGGATGCGCAACGTGGCCAGGGCCGCGTCTTTCAACTGGGAAAACGACCACTCGTAAGGATAGCTGATAAAGGGCACCAGCTCAGGCTCCAGCACTTTGACCGCACCGGGTCGGGGGGCCAGATCCAAGGCCACTTCGGCGTGGGGGATCAGCAACTCTTTGGCCACCAGCACATCATACAAACCAGAGTTGTGCAGCAGGGCCAGATCGTCGGCATAGCTGGCGTTCACCTGCCGCAGCAGGCGCCCTTCGTGGCGGAATAAAAAACCGCTGGGGTCACGGAATGAGGCAGGCAGCGCACCGTCCGGCAGACTATTCGTCATCGTCGTCCTCGACGGGCGATTTGCCGGTCAGGGTCGAAACAATCTTGTGCCAGTAGACCTTGATGGCAAAGCCTGCGCCGACCACGGCGGCAATGATGCCCTGGATGACAAAGCTGCCGGTTCCCGGATCGATATAGGCGTGGGCGGTGGCAGGCCAGAAACCCGCGGCCAGCAGGACCAGCGCGCACACCGAAAGGGAACTTTTCAGCGTCAGGAACTTTTTCATATCGTCGGCACCTTGCGGTAAATTCATGAATGGCGGTTGAGAGCGGAAAAGGTAGCCAATCGGCACCACTTTTGTAAAGCCTTCGCTGGTTGAGACCTTGCCTTTTACCGCCGGGCCTGATATTTCTGCACAGGTGCCCCAGACCTCCGGAGGAGCCGGAGTCAGACGCTGTTGCCCGCCATCCGGACGCCTGTTCCGGTACCCAGTTTAAGGATAGAATGATGAGAAAGACGGAGCTGTTTCACCCCTCACATACCCCGATCCTGTTGAGCCTGTTGGCTTTCCTGCTTCTGGCTGGCCCGGGCTTGAGTGCGGCCGATATTCCCGACGCCGACGAATTTCCCGCCCGCCTCAGCGGCACTTTCAAGTCTGCCATTGTGATCGATGCCGAGACGGGCCTGACCCTGATCTCCAATGAGGAGGACCTGCGACGTCCGCCGGCCTCGATGCTCAAGATGATGACCGAACTCATTATCCTGGAACACATTGCCGAGGGCGACCTGAGCCTGGGCGAAACGGTGAAGGTGTCGGCGAAGGCCAGCAACATGGGTGGCTCGCAGGTCTATCTGAAACACGGTGAAGAATTTACGCTCGAAGAGCTGCTCATGGCCCTGGCCATCCATTCGGCCAACGACGCCGCCGTGGCCCTGGCCGAACATCTGGCCGGATCCACGGACGCTTTTATTGACCTGATGAACATCAAGGCCCGGGATATGGGCATGACCAATACCGAATTTCACACCGTGCATGGCTTGCCGCCGGCGTGGCGCCAAAAATCGGACATGACCACGGCGCGCGACATGGCCACCCTGGCCCGGGTGCTGGTCAACCACCCTCAGGCCTTGGTTTGGGCCTCGACCAAGACCGCGCCGTTCCGGGACGGCAAATTCACCCTTTATAACCCGAACAAGCTGGTGGGCAATTATCGGGGCCTTGATGGCCTCAAAACCGGTTATACGGGGGCGGCGGGTTTCTGCGTGACAGCCACGGCGATCCAGAAGGGCAAACGCCTGATTTCCGTTGTTATGGGCTGCCCCACAGACAAGGGCCGGGCCACCGAAACCACCCGTTTGCTGTCCTTCGGCTTCAACATGTATAAGCAGGTGCCGGTCTTCACCAACGCCGGCGAGCCCCTGGCCGAGCCCCTGCGCATCAAAGGTGGCAAAAAGAAGCACGTATTGGTCACTTATGGCGAGTCGCTGGAGGTCAGTGTGCCGCGTAACCGGGAGCAGGACTTAGAGTTGGAGATTCGCTTGCCCGAAGAGTACCAGGCCCCGGTGGCGGCGGGGGCCGAGGTCGGCCAGGCTGTTATCAAATTGGACGGAATAGAGCTGTGCAGCGTGCCGATCATCGCCACAGAGGCCGTCGCCAAGGGGAATTGGTTCAACCGGCTCATGAATTAGCCAAAAAATCAAAAAGTCGAATAAAAGGGAACTTGTTGGGTTGATAATTTTATGACAAGTAAGGTGACAATGGCTGATCGAAGAGTTATTATTCGCGAAGAAGCAATTCAAAGTATCTGGTACCGGACAGCCTTTGCTTTCGGTGCCACTGAGGAGGAATCATGAAGAAGCAAGTGTTGATGTCCATTACTCTCATTGCAGTGGGCATTTTCCTGTTGGGCATGGCCTCGGTTGCCTTTGCCGGTCACGAAATTGTTGGTGCCCCCAAGTGCAAGTCCTGTCACAAAAGCAAAACTGGTGACCAGTGGGCGAAGTGGGAAGGCTCCAAGCATGCTGGTGCTTTCGCCACCCTCGGTACTGACGCCGCCAAGAAGATCGCCACCGAAAAAGGTCTTGGCGATCCCCAGACCGAAGAGGCTTGCCTGAAGTGCCACGTGACCCAGGCTTTCCTGGGCCGTGATGTGGTCATCAACGTCAAAAACAAGTACCTTGACAGCGAAGGCGTTGGTTGCGAAGCCTGCCACGGTGCCGGATCCGACTACAAGTCCAAGAAGGTCATGAAGGATCATGACGCCTCAATTGCTGCCGGTATGGTGCGCGACAAGAGCGAAGAGTTCTGCGTCAAGTGCCACAATGAAGAGAGCCCCACTTTCAATGGCTTTGTCTTTGCCGACCGCTGGGCCGAAATCGCCCATCCGGTTCCTGAGAAG
>DAOVTU010000131.1 GCA_030632925.1 Candidatus Krumholzibacteriia bacterium
CAATCCTTTGGCTGATTATAGAAGACATGATTTGTCTTAAAAACATACGAAACAACTCTGCGCCACCGCAAGAGGCGCGCATCACATTTCCCTCAAGTTGTTAGCCGAGAAGCCCTTCGGCCCGTTCCAAATCGGCGTTCGAGGTCACCTTCCAGTTGCCCGCTTCGCCCGGCACCACGGCCGGCAAGTGGCCCCGGGCCGCCAGCAGGCCGCCATCGTCCGTATACTCTTGTTGGGCTTCGTGGGCCCAGCGATGGGCGGACTCAAAATTTTCCCAACCAAAAACCTGCGGCGTCTGCACGGCCAAAAGCGCTTCGCGTTGCAGGTACGTAGCCGTACCGGCCGCGACTTGCACGATGGTATCAGGCACCGGCACACCCGGAATGGCCCCACCGAAATCCAGGGCCGCGACCGCCAACGCATCCAACAGTTTAGCCGTCGCAAAAGGCCGCGCCGCATCGTGCACCGCCACCAGATCACCCGGACTGGGCCGGACTTCGGCAGTTACCAATTCGGTCGCACTCCAGGTCGAAGCCGTGCGGCTGATTCCAGGTGCGGCCACATGACAAGGCACCGACAAGGTCGCCAACTCTGCAACGACCTCGGCCCGCCAGTTCGCAGGCGCCGCCCCTGTCACACTGGCCAGATGCCACCGACCGGACGGCTCCGCTTTCAAAAACGTGCGCAGGCTGACAGCGAACAAAGCGCCCTGCCCGGTAGCGCGAAACTGCTTGGGCACACCATCATCACTGGCGGCGCGTTCGCCCTTGCCGCCAGCCAACAATATCAGATGCAACGGGGTGCTCATGCGCCGCCTCCGGCCTTCCTGCCCCGCGCTTCAAAAGCCAAACGCACAGCCTCTTCAACACTGGTGGCCACGACCATCTCCATGCCCTCGACCTGGCGGGCCTTGCGTCCGGATTTTCCACCGCCCAGGATGGCGCGCCCAAATCCGTGCCGCGACGCCTCGCGCAGGCGCGACTCCATATCGGCCACTTGGCGCACTTCACCTGTCAGGCCAACCTCGCCCAGAATCAAAGTGTCCAACGGCACCGGGCGCTCGCGCAATGACGAGGCCAAGGCCGTCATGATGGCCAGATCGGCTCCGGGATCATCAATGCGCCCGCCACCGGCCACCTTGACGAAAATGTCGCATCCACCAAGATCCAGGCCGGCCCGTTTTTCCAGGATGGCGCACAACAGACCCACCCGTTTGCTGTCCACGCCCTGCACCACTCGCTGGGGCGTGCCGTAGCGTGAACTCGAGACCAGCGCCTGCACCTCGACCAGGAACGTGCGCGAACCATTTTTTACCGCGCACACAGCCGAGCCCGGTTCCACTCCACGCCGGCCACTGAGAAACAGCACGCCCGCCTGGTCCACCGGCGCCAGGCCATCACTGCGCATTTCCATGACCGCCAGTTCGCCCGTGGTGCCAAAGCGATTCTTGACCGCGCGCACCATCCGGATAGCACCGCCACCGGAGCCCTCGAAATACAGCACCGTATCGACCATGTGCTCGAGCAATTTGGGGCCCGCCAGATCGCCGGACTTCGTCACATGACCCACCAGGAAAACCGGGTGCCCGGTTTGGCGCGCGAAATCGGCCAGCACGCCACCGCAATATTTGATCTGCGTGGGGCTGCCGGGATAGGCGTCGATGTGCTCACTGTGCAAAGTCTGTATCGAATCGGCGATGATCACGCAGGGGCGTTTTTCATCTTCCAGGGCCGTGCGCAACGCTTCGAGCAGGGTTTCCAGATGCACTTCGGGCAGGATTTCGAAGCCGTCTTCCTGGTCGGGTTTGAAGCCCAGGCGTTCGGCCCGCATGCGGATCTGCGAGGGCGATTCTTCACCCGCCACATAGATGACCCGGATGTCTCGCCGCACCCACGACAGGCCCAGGCCCGTCAGCAGGGTCGACTTGCCCACACCGGGTTCGCCGCCCAGCAAAACGACCGAACCTTCGACCAGGCCACCGCCCATCACATTGGCCACCTCGGCCGGTTCGACGGGCAGGCGTTTCTTGTCGGCCGAACTGATTTTGCGCAAGGGCACCGGACGCAGGCGGCCATCGGGGCCCACTGCTTCGGGCCAGGCCGCCGCGGTGCCGCCAGTGGCCGCGCCAGCGCCAAAACCGGTCTGCTTTTTGTCCTTGGCGCTGAAACCGCGCGAACCCTTGGTATCGCTGGCCTTGCTGAGGTTCATTTCAGTGAAGGTGTTCCATTCGCGGCAACCGGGGCATTGGCCCATCCAGCGCAGCTCTTCGTGGCCGCAGCCCTTGCAATAGAAACGGGTGGTTTTCTTCGCCATGGAGGTCTTGGTCTTTCAGGTTGAGGCGGCTCGGTATGGGTCGGCGGCCAATATACCATTTTAAGGGGTCGAGGGTAAGACCAGAGGCACAAAAAAGGCCCGAACCGCAGTCCGGGCCTTGATCCTGGAACCAGCGTTAACTCAGCGCACCAACTGCATCTTGCGTTGTTGCAGGGTGCCGGCGCCTTCGAGGCGGTAAAAATAGGTGCCGCTGCTGACCGCGCGTCCGGCCAGATCACGGCCGTCCCAGTTGGCGGTGTGGTGGCCCTCGGCCAGATCACCGTCCAGCAAAGTGCGCACCAACTGTCCGCGCAGGTTGTAGACCCGCAGGCTGGCCGGTCCGGAGCGGGCCAGGGTGAAGGAAATCGCGGTCTGGGGGTTGAACGGATTGGGCACATTGGCCGCCAGATGTGTCAACGCCGGGAGACCATCTTCGCCAACCTGTGAAGGAGCCACGACAGTGAAGGAAAAAGGCGCCGTGTCTCCAGCAAAGGGGTAGCTGCTGGCCAGGCCGTTGACCGAGGCTGCGGTCAGGTAATAATCCACCACGGTGGCCGCCGGTTGGGCCGGGATGTCGGCGGCGAACCATCCGGGTAAGCCGGTGGCTGCCATGGCGACCGACTGCCAGGCGCCGCTATTGATGCGATACCACAAAAACGGAGATCCAGTGTTCAGCCCGACGCGATCGATGAACAGGCCCGAAACCATGTACGGCCCAGCCAGATCAGTTGTCGGTGGCAACGGGTCGTGGGTGATGACCGGCGCAAACCAGGTCGCCGCCGCCGCGGCATCGATAATTCCCCAGCCCAGGTCGTTGTCCGGCGTGGCGCTCTGGCTGGCGGTGGCGCGCAGGGCTTCGAGCACCTGCATGGGCGTCAGGCCCGGCACGCGTTCAATCATGAGGGCCACCACGCCACTGGTCAGCGGGCAGCTGAACGAAGTGCCGCTCACGCCCAGATAATTCAGGTCGTCGGTGGGATCAGCCACCGTATTGCTCACTCCCAGGGCGGCAATATCGGGCTTGATGCGGCCGTCGGCCGTCGGGCCAGGCGACGAGAACCAGGACACCGCATCCAGGTCATCGACGGCGCCCACGGTGATCACGCTGTCGCCATCAGCCGGAGCGATCAGCATGCCGGATGAACTGCGCTCGTTGCCCGCCGAGTTGATCACGATCACGCCCCGCGCCACCGCCAGATCCGCCGCAATGGTCGTGATGGCCGTATTGCCATCCAGGTCTTCAAAGACGTACCAGTCAATATACCCTAGCGACGACGAAACGATGTCCGCGCCCAGGGCTTCGGCCCACTCCAGGCCCGCGACCCAGTTGTCTTCTTCGAGCACGATTTCCACGGCGATGTCTTCGGTTTTACCCAGCACCACGGAAGCCGCGTAGGCCGGCGCCACCAACTGGCCGGGCATGTGGCCCGCCACCGTCGAAAGTGTCATGGTGCCGTGGCTGTTGGAGCCCACCGGGTCGAGACCTTCGTCGTCCACATTGCCGTCGTTGTTGACGAAGTCCCACACATCCAGCACCGGGATGTGGACCATGGATTCGTGGGTGGTGCGGAAGCCGGTGTCGAGCATGCCCACCAGTACGCCCTGGCCGCTGAGGCCCATGTCATGGGCCGCCACGACGTTGGCCTGCACCATGGCGTCCAGGTTGGCGCCGTAGTCGATGGTGGTGGTCTTGGTGAATTCCGTACCTGGACGATTGCCCAGGTTTTCGATTTTCCCCACCGGCGTGGGCACGGCTGCGCGCTGCATGACGGCCACGAGGTCGACTTTTTTGACACCGGACAACTGAGTCAACTGCGCCACTTCAATATTGGTGGCCCGGAAACTGGCGGCGTTCAGCCACCGGCTTTGCTGGTGCAACTGGGCACCGGTATGGGAACAGGCAGCCAACAGATGAGAATCCAAAGGCAGGTCGCGCACTTCCACCAGGCGTTCGCCCGGCGCATGCATCTTGGCCCGGCGCCTGGCCGCACGCGGTGTCAATTCCGCCTCGGCCAGATCCAGGGCAGCCTCCAGTTCGGCGCCGGCCAACATCCGGTTTTCGAAATGCACCCACACTTTATGGACGGCGTCGTCCGGGGCGCTGGCCAAAGCCTGTTGCAACCGGGGCGAACCCACTGCGGGGTCAAATTTCGGCGCACCCTGACCAGCAGTCAGCAGCACGGACAAAAACATGAGGGCAAACAGGATCCGCCATTTTTGGGCAAGCATGGACGACCTTCCGGGGGCGCATTGACAGAGCACGGGGGATTCGCTTTCTATCATTTTATCATACAAAAAGAGCTGAAATAATACAAAAACGGCCCCGGACCATGGTCCAGGGCCGCAAAATCAGCTCAAACCGCTCAATTGGGCGTCAGGCCCTCATCTTCTTCATCCACTTCGACCAGGCCGAGGTCAACCAGCACGTTGTACAGCCACCATTGGGCTTCGCCGGACCGTTCCCAGGCCTCGCCGATGACCTGCACCGTGTAGTGGGCCTCTTCGGAGCTGCCAACGGTGAAGAACGGCGGCACTTCTTCGGTCGGGTTTTCGTCCAGGCCGACGATCAGTTGGGCCACGTAGGGGTTCAACTCCATGGCATGCTTGAGGCCGTCGACGGCGGCTTCCTCATCGCCGGTGACCAGGAAGATCAGGACCCAGGCCCAGGCGCAGACCGTGTTCTCCTCGTCATCAAATTCTTCGAGCAGATCCCACGAGCGCTGGATCTCGCCCATGCTCAGGTAATAACCCAGCAGCAACGAAGCGTTGCCCATGTGGTCTTCGGGGTCCAAATCAATCAGGTTTTCGTAGTGGGCCACGGCATCGAAGCGGCGGCCAACAGTCCACAGCACTTCGGCCAATTGCTTGACGGTGCGCATGTAGGGACGGGCCTCGACCATGGGCCAGAAGTCGCCCATGTATTCGGCAAAGAATTCCTCGCCCAGGGTATTTTCAGCCACTGTCAGGATGCTTTCCAGCGAAGCGACCAACGCGCCGGCGTCATCGCTGGACAGGAAGGCCTGCACTGTCAGGGCGTCGACGCAGTCGGAATCCAGGGCCAGGGCTTTGGTGACCAGGTCGAGGGCCGCTTCGCTCTCGGCACTTTCGTAGGCCTGATAGGCCAATTCCTGGGCCATTTCCTTGGGATCTTCGGCCAGGGATTTTTTGCGCTGGTCAACCAGGGCTTCCTGATCCACGGCGGCGATGAACTCTTCCTCGGAAGCGATTTCGCCGGCCTTTTCGGTGCGCAGTGATTCGCGCAGGAGGCGTTCCATAAGAAAAGGCGTTGCGGGGCGTTCTGGCTTATCGGTCATAGTCGGCTGCACATCCCGGGAGGGGTGAATTTTCAACTCGAGCATGAAAATCGTAACTCCTGCCACTCTGGGAGTCAAAGACTCGTTGGTGCCCGGGGCCGCGTTTGCTATGGTTAACGACAGACAACGATTTCAACTCATTTTAAGGCGGCGATTTGATGTCCAGCGATCTGAAAATCGGATTGGCCCTCGGCAGCGGCGGCGCGCGGGGTTTGGCCCACGCGGGAGTCCTCGAGGCCCTGGAAGAAGTGGGCATACGGCCTCATTTTGTGGCCGGCACGAGCATGGGCGCCATCGTGGGTGCGCTGTATGCCCAGGATCCGGACCCGGCGGCGGTGTGGTCCCGGCTCAAGGCCTACGTGGACAACGAGGATTTCGCCTCCTACTGGGCGCCCTTCGTGCCCCGGGACGAGAACGATGAGCGAGATCCCCAGAGCCGTCTGGCCGGTGTGTTTGACTACATGCAACGCAAGATGATCGCCGTCAAGACCGTGACCCAGGCCTCGATGCAGGATGAGAGTAAGCTGCGCGACCCTTTGTCGGACCTGTTTGGGCCCATCTTTTTTCAGGACCTGCGCATTCCTTTTGCCGCCGTGGCCCTGGACCTGATTTCTGGTCAGAAGGAAGTCTATACCGAAGGCTCATTGGTGACCGGCGTGTACGCCAGCAGTGCCATCCCCTCGGTTTTTCCACCCATCGAAGGCAACGGCAAAATGATCTGCGACGGCGGCGGGCCCTTCCGTGTGCCGGTCGATGCCTGCGAAGAAATGGGCGCCAACCTGGTCATCGCCGTGGACATCCCGGCCTTCGAGGAGACCAGTTTTTCGACGGGCCTGGACATGATCCTGCGCAGCAATACCATTGCTCGGCAACGTTTGAACAAGATTGTCTGCGAACAGGCGGATTTTGTGATCCGGCCCGAGGTGACAGAGTTTCACTGGGCCGATTTTGGCGCCGGCGAAGCCTGCCGCGCCCGAGGTTACGCCGCCACCCGCGAAGCGATCCCCGAGTTGAAAGAACTGCTGCGATGGCGGCAAAGCCTGGGCTACAAGATGAAGGAGCGGGCCAAGAAACTGTTGCGGATGGAGTAGTCCGCGTCAGTCGTAGGCCAGCCGAATTTTCTGATCCGCCAGCAACTCGCCCAGGTTCGCTTGTGCCTTCATTTTGGGCCAGGTGCCCAAGTCTTCATGGACCAGATGGTACTTCTCGGGAATCGGGTGCGTGCCCACCACGACTTCCATGCCGAACTGGCGCGGAATGTACTCCCTGAAATAATCCAGATGCGGACACGGCGGGTAGCCCACCACCAGACCTGTCGCCAGATGCACCACCTCGGCGCCGTTGTTCTTCATTTCCTCCGGGGCGTGCTCGACATTGCCGCCGGGGCAACCGCCGCAGGTGGTGAAGCCGACCAGTTCCACTTCTTCGCCTTCATAGCGGGCAAAGGCCCCCTCGCGCTCGCGCAGGGAACGGAAGCACTTGCCGCCGGCACAGGTGTGGTAACGGTCGCAAATAATGATGCCGACCTTCTTCATGACAAGCCCTCCGCAGGTTGGCGTCTCAGGTCCAGAAAGCTGCGATCTTCGCCGCGGTTCCACTCCGCCTCCACGGCCGCAAAATGCTGCTGCATCTGGGCCAGCCCCTCGGCCACGGATTCCTGACCGGACAAAATGCAAACAAACTTCGATTTGATGCGCTTGATATTCGGTCCAAAAGCCCGGGTCAACGCCAC
>DAOVTU010000262.1 GCA_030632925.1 Candidatus Krumholzibacteriia bacterium
GGGGCGGGGGGGGGGGCGTGGGGCGCGGCGGGAGGGGCGAGGGCGTGGCGTTGAACCCGGTGGTGGCCGAGGTCTACGGCGAATATCTGGATACCTATAAAGTGGAAAAAGCGAACATATGGCCGGCGCGGGAATTGACCCTGACGGCGGACCAGGATTTGGCGCCGGTAGTGATCGGCATCTGGGATTCGGGTGTGGACGTTGACGTCTTTGGCGACCGGATGTACGTCAATGCCGCCGAAAAAATGGACGGCACTGATACCGACGGCAACAGCTTTGTCGACGATGTGCACGGCATCGCCTACGACCTCGACGGCGAAAAGACGCCGGACCTGCTGCACCCGCTGGGCGACCAGGACGGTAAGCTGGAATCGGTATTCGAGTACATGCAGGGCTTTGTGGACATGACCTCGGCCGTGGACAGCCCCGAGGCCACCGCGGTGCGCGGCAAGATGGCCAACATCGAGCCCGAAGAAGTGGGCGACTTCCTGACCACCCTGAGTTTCGGTGGCCTGTACATGCACGGCACCCACGTGGCGGGCATTGCCTCGAACGGCAATCCTTTTGCCCGCATTCTGGCAGCCCGCATCACCTTCGACTACCACATGGTGCCCCAGGCCATGACCATTGAGACGACCGAACTTTTGGCGGCCGACTATGCCGCGACCTCGGCCTACTTCCGTGCTCACGACGTGCGCGTGGTGAACATGAGTTGGGGCTGGTCCTACAAGGAAATCGAGGGTGGCCTGGAGGCCAACGGGGTGGGTGAAAACGGTGAAGAGCGCGCTAAAATGGCCCGCCAGATGATCGACATCCTGAGTGATGGTTTGCATCAGGCCATCGCCGATTCGCCGGAAATCCTGTTCGTGGCCGCCGCCGGCAACGCGGACAACGACGTTGAGTTCGACGTGACGATTCCCTCGAGTTTTGACCTGCCCAACCTGATGGTGGTCGGAGCCCTGGACCAGGCCGGCGAGCCGACCAGTTTTACCAGCGGTGGCCGCAACGTGAAGGTGTACGCCAACGGCTTCCAGGTCGAAAGCACGGTGCCTGGGGGCGGCACCATGAAGATGTCCGGCACCTCGATGGCTTCGCCCAACGTGGCCAATACGGCGGGCAAGCTGATTGCTTTGAACCCGGCCCTGAGCCCGGCCGAGGTGATTGTGCTGATCGAAAAGGGTGCCGATGCCCATCCGGAGCATCCGGAAATTTGGCGCATGAATGCCAAAAAATCGGCAGAATTGCCCTAGTATACAAAGGCCCCCTTCTGGCACAGGCCGGAAGGGGGCTGAATTGTTCTGCCACGATCAGTCTTCGAGCAACTCCGCATAACCTCGCATGAAATCCGGATAGACCAGCTTGTAACCTGCTTCCCGCAGGCGGCCGTTGCGGCAACGTTTGCTGGTGCGCCCGGGTACGGGGCCGGTCTTCAGCTTGAAGGGCTCCATGCCGATCTTCGTCGCCAGCCAGCTTTGCACGTCCCACATGGTGGCGGCGTGGCTGTCGGTGGCGAGGTACAGGTCGTGCAACTCTTCACCGCGCTCGTGCTTGAGAATCAGGTGTTCCAGAAAGCCGATGCCGTCCAGGCGGTGGATGCGGTTGGTGTACAGGCGGTGTTCGGGACCGCAGGCCTCGCCGCCGCGCACCTGATCCAGGAGGCGGGTGCGGCCTGGGCCGTAGATGCCGGAAAAGCGCACGTTGACATGGGGCAGGCCGCTGGCGGCAATGATCTGTTCGGCCTCCAGCATGCGTGCGCCCGAAAAAATGGTCGGCTCGGTGGGGCTGTTCTCATCGACCCATTTGTGGTCGTCCTGATGGTAGACACTGGTGCTGGATACAAAAAACAAGCAGCCCGGTTTGGGGTCCAGGGCTGATAGCAGATTCTTGAGTCCAGCGACATAAGCCTGGGCGTAGGCTTCATCGGTATAGGCGTCCGGCGTCAGGGTGATGACAACGTGGTCAAATTGTTGGCCCTGCAAACCGGCCAGAGTCGCCGGGTCGTCAAAATTTCCGGCCAGTTTTTCAAAACCTGCCGGCAGGTTTTCCGGCCGCCGGCGCAGGCCCACGACGCGGGCCCCGCGAGCGATCAAACGCTCGCCGAGGCCCGTGCCGATGTCGCCACATCCGGCCAGCAGAACTGACCGGCCTTTCAGTTCCAGATTGCTCAAAAGGCGAACCCGTTGGCCTGGATCGAAACCTCGGTCAGCTTGCCGTACTGCTTCACCTGTTCGCGGATGTCGTCGGCCTTGCCGATGATCACGAACTGCAGGTTTTCCCGCGGGAAATAGTCGGCAATCAGGCGCTTGGTCTCGGCCACCGTGAGGTTGTTTACGTTGGCTTCGAAATCGTTGATGTAGCTTTCGCCGTAGCCGTAGAAGTACATCTGGCCCAACAGGCCGGCCAACTGGCCACTGGTTTCGTAGCGCGGGGGGAACTGGCCTTTGACGTACGCCTTGGCGCTGGCCAGGGTCTCTTCGTCGATGCCTTTTTCCCACAACCGGCCGTAGGTCTTGAGGGCCAAATCGATGGCCTCGACGGTAGTCGCGGTGCGGGTGAAGGTCGAGATGCGGAACAGCCCGCCCTGGCCATAGGACTGGAAGGTGCTGCGGGCGCCGTAGGTCAGGCCGGCGTTGACGCGCAGTTCGTCATTCAGCCAGGAAGTGAAACGGCCCCCAAGAATGGTGTTGATGACCTGCAGGCCTACGCGATCAGGATTAGTGACGGCCACACCGGCGCCACCGATGTAGAAGGTGGATTCGCCGGCGTCAGCCTTGTCGACCAGCAGGACGCGCGCCTCGTCGGGCGTTGGCAGGGTGCCGACCGCAGGCACGGCCGAATCGCCGCGGTCCCAGTCGCTGAATATGGCTTCCAGCCGTTTTTTCATGTCGCCGGCTTTGAAATCACCGACTACGCAGATGATCGTATTTTGCGGCTGGTACCAGGTCTGGTGGTAGCCGACTAGATCATTGCGGGTCGCTTTTTCCACCGACGTGGCGTCGCCCTCGGGTGCTGCGGCATAGGGATGGTCATCCAACAGCAACTTGTGGAAGTAGTTGTTGATGACCGCGCGGGGGCTTTCCTTTTGCTGGGAAAGCTGGGCCACCTGGCGACGCTGGTACTTGGCGAACTCGTCGGCGTCAAAAGTCGGCCGGCGCAGCATGTCGCCCAATATTGGCAGCATGGTGTCCAGATCGCGCACCGCAAACGAGGCCCGCAGCTGGTTGTACTCGTGGCCGGCACCGGAGCTGACCTGGGCGCCGATGAAGTCGAACTGGTGGTCCAGTTCCTGTTTGTCGAGGTCGCCGGCACCGAAGCGCAACGCCTCGGCCGTCAGGCCAGCCAGGCCGCTCAACTGTCCGTCGACCATGGCACCGCCGCCGATGATCACCCGCAGGTCGATCAGCGGCACCTCGTGCTGCTCCATCAGGACCACGGTCAGGCCATTGTCCAAGACAGTCTTTTCATGTTTGGGCAGACTGTAGCCACCGGCCACAGCCAGCGTGGGCAATAATATCAGCACCGCGCTCAGCGCAATTTTCGCGAAGTTCTTCATCGGTTTTCTCCTTCGCCATCGGTGCTGGCCACTTTGATGTCATCGGTGTCTTCACCGGAATCGAGTACGCCCACGGTGCGGTTGGCTTTGCGGAAGTACGCCTGAGCCACCCGCTGAATATCCGCCGGAGTGATCTTTTCGTATTCCTCAGGCGCGCTGAACAGCCGCGTGAAGTCGCCGTAGAACAATTCGTACGTGCCGATGGTATTGGCCTTGCCGTTGATGGTGGCCATGGTGCGGTGAAAATCCACCAGCTTGCGGTTTTTGACCTTGGTCAGTTCGTCTTCGGTCACGCCCTCGGCCGCGACCTTGTTGATCTCGGTGATCATGGCCATTTCCAAAGTCTTCACGCTGACATCGGGCGCCGCCACCGCATAGAACATGAACAGGTTCGGATCAAAACTTTCGGGCAGGTGGGTGAAAACCTGCGTGGCGACCTGCTGCTCGTCGATCAGGCTGTTCTGCAGGCGACTGCTGCGGCCGGTGGCCAGGATGTCATTCAGCAACTCCAAAGCCTGCCAGTCATCGCTGCCGGCTTCGGGCACATGGTAGGCCAACATAATGTTGGGCGAGGTCACTGAAGCCTTCTGCACATACACGCGCCGCTCGCCTTTTTGCTCGGGCTCAGTGGTGACCACGGCACGAGGCTCCGGTTGGGCCGGGATAGGCCCGAAGTGTTTCTCGGCCATTTTTTTGACGTCTTTGAATTTCACGTCACCGGCAATCACCACGACCGCGTTGTTGGGCGCGTAGTAGGTGCGGTGGTAGTCCTCGACATCTTGCTGGCTCCAGGCCGCGATGTCGGATTCGTGCCCGATGACCGACCAGCTGTAGGGATGGGCGCGGAAGGCCGAGCCTTTCACCTCTTCCCAGATGGTCCGGAAATTGGAGTTCTCCAGGCCCGTGCTGCGCTCACTGGTGACCACGCCGCGCTCGGATTCGACCATGCCCGGATCGATGCTCAGGTTGGCGATGCGGTCGGCCTCGAGGTCGAACATCAGTTCCAGCGCATCGGACGGGAACCAGTCCGTATATACAGTGATATTTTCGGTGGTGTAGGCGTTGTTGGCGCCGCCGGCCGCTTCCATGGTGCGGTCGAACATCTTCGGGCCGTATTTTTTGGACCCGTTGAACATCATGTGTTCGAAGAAGTGGGACAGACCGGTGATGCCCGGCACCTCGTTGCGCGAACCGACCTTCCAGAACAGATACATGTTCGCGTTGGGAATGGAGTGGTCTTCGAGGACGAGCACCTTCATGCCGTTGTCCAGGGTGAAGGTCTTGATGTCGTCGGCGCTGGTGGCGGCGGCGGCGGTGCTGGAAGTACCGGCAGTTCCGATGGCCAGACTCAAAGCGATGACGATCCCGGTGAACCAGGATTTCATGGTGTGCTCCTTGTAAGGTGAGATTTGAGGGACGGGAATCCTGTCCAATAACGGTATAGCGTAACCCAGAGTTGCATCGGCGCCACGAAAATCAGTGACTGAGCACCAGACGCACCACCACCAGGAGCATCAGAACGGCAAAAATACGGCGAAATACGGTGCCGCGCACGCGACGATTGGTCCAGGCGCCAAACTGGGCCGCCGGCACCGCCGAAAGGGCCAGCAAGCCGACTACGGGCAGGGCTACAAAGCCTGTAAATCCCGCTCCCGGTGGAACGGAAGGCGATCCGGTCAGGTAGCCCGCTGCTGCAGCCAGGGAACTGAAAATGATCACGGCGCTGCTGGTGCCGGCCAGCCATCCGGCCGGCAGGCCCAACAGTATCGCAAGGGCGGGCACCAGGACGATGCCGCCGGCCAGCCCACTCATGCCGGCCACCAGGCCTACACCC
>DAOVTU010000050.1 GCA_030632925.1 Candidatus Krumholzibacteriia bacterium
CTGAATTATCGTCCAAGATGACAAAGGCTTTAACTGTAAATCGGAGGAGATACGGCACTTTTCGGCCGAGAACCGGGGGTCTTGGAATATTTTGGCGGCCCATTCAGGACACGCGGCAAATCAGTCCAGATCAGCCAACAACAGAGCGATGTGTTTTTCCAGATTGGCCATGCCGTCGGGTTCGATATGAGTGAAGAAAACAGCGACCTCGTATTCGGTGCAACCTTCCACAACACCCTCGGGATTGCTGCGCACAACCAGGCCTTCGCAGGGCACCGGGGCCGTGACTTCATCGCTGCCTTCATCGATAGGCACCCGAACCTCAAGCTCCATGGCCAGCTTGGTCATCGGTTCAATAAAATGGTCGGATTTGAAATACACACCGGAAGTGCTGATGTTGATGGTCTCGAGGCTGGCGGTTTCCACCGAGCCGTCGGCCTTGGACATCTTGACTTCAAGATTCAGATTGGCATCAAGCCGATCCGCGCGGCGCCGTTCACTGTGGTCAGCCATTGGCGAAACTCCCTCTTCAGCCGTTGAATAGCCAGTAACTGATGCGCTTCGGATAGTCCGGATAACCCCCGGATACTTTCACTTATACCACGCTACAAAAGATCTGTCAGCAGTCCGTAATCAGAAGATGCTGGGCCTGTCAGTCGGCGCGAACCAGTCGTTCACGCCGACCGCTCTGGCTCACTACTTCTTCTTATGACGGTTCTTACGCAACCGCTTCTTGCGCTTGTGGGTCGCAATCTTCTTACGTTTGCGCTTACGCCCGTTAGGCATAATCACCCCGCCTTTCCGTAGTTCGAGATAGCGATCAGGTCGTTACCCCCCAATCACAAACAGACGCACGGAGGAGCCAGAGGTCCCCGTGCAGTTAGCGAGGCAACAAGATAGGTCATGGAGTTGCCGGACACAACCTCCAAACCTCCCAATCCTCGTTTTCCTCAAATGTCGTCCGGATGCCCCCAGATTAGTCGTCGCCGTTCATGCGGCCCTTGAGCTCGTTGGAGGTCTTGAAAAATGGCACTCGTTTGGCCGGTACCTGCACCGCTTCGCCAGTGCGGGGATTGCGGGCCAGGCGCGCACGGCGCGTTTTGACCTTAAAACTGCCAAATCCTCTCAATTCCACCTTGTCGCCGCGCATGAGCGCGTCGCCAATATTGTCGAGGATAAGATTGACCACGGTTCCCGTGTCTTTTTTGCTGACCCCTGTTTTCCAGGAGATAATGTCCACCAATTCGGCTTTGGTCATGAGGTGCCCTTCTCAGGCCCCACTCCGTTAAAACGGACGAGGCACAGATGTCCTGCCACGCAAAAACGGCTCTGAGCCGCTCTTTGCAGTCGATGTTGTCGCTCTTTGCTACCCGTTGCTACCTGTTCGTACCTTGTTTGTTAACCAAGAGTTACGTTCATAATTTATACCATACTTTGAAGCTTGCGCCAAGAAAAAAATGTCCCCCGTAGCTTGCCGGGTGCCCACCACATGGAAACTGCAACACGGAGAGCGCAGAACCAGCGTGACCAAACCCAAACAGCACAGGAAACATTTCTCAGAGATTTGCAACTCGTGTGCCAGTTGGATTCTTAGCCATCCAGACAATGCAACGCCTACGGGCAGTAATTATAATTCACTCTGTGTGAGTCACTTAGGGAGGCTTGTTGATTTTTTATGGATAATCTGTACGCCCTGGCAGGAACCTTCACGGGGACTTAAACGTGGCAATAGGAAACGTTGAGGAACCTCGGGGAGTGCAAAATGCCTCCCCGAAATTCTACGGAAGCTTGCTCAACCAGAAGCCCGATTGTGCAGGAAGCGGAAAAGTGTGGCGTGGGCCTCAGTCCACAGGCAACCTCTGCGGCTCAGAACCACCTCGCCGGTTTCGCGCGCCCGCTCGTCATCGTAGGTCGGTGCACCATCCTGCCCGCCCCAGCTGAAGTCCGGCACATATTTCGGAGGCATACCGCCACCGAAGATATTGCTGGCAAACCCAACTGTGGTGCCGGTATTGAACAGGCTGCCGATAGCTGTCTTGGCATGATCGCCGAGCAGCAGGCCCACAAAGCGCTGCCCCGTGTCCTGCTGGCCATCGCCCAGGTCCACTCGCACCGAACCGTAGTTGTTTTTCAGGTCGCTGCAGGTGGTCATGGCACCCAGATTGATCCATGAACCGAGGACAGCGTGCCCGATGAAGCCGTCGTGTTGCTTGTTGGCAAAGTCACCAAAGGTGCTTTCGCCAATTTCACCGGCCAGGCGGTTGCCCACTCCAAAAGATGATTCCCCAAAGATGCGCGCACCGGGCTTGACGATCGATCCTCGTCCGATATACAACGGGCCAGCGAGATAGGCATGGGCCATGACGCGCACGCCGCTGTCCAATACGACCGGTCCGCCGCTGGTATCGATATGGGTGCCGGGCGCCACCTCAACGCCACCGCTGCCGAGGTACAAGCCGCCCTGCCCACTGACCTGTACCTGATCCGGCGGGTTGTCCGGGACGATCCGGCGCAACGTGCCGGGCTGGCTCCATTCCGCGTCTCCGGCCGTCATCAAACCGTAAGGATAGCGACCGAGGGGTCCACCGCTCTGCGCCAACTGCAAATCCTTGCTGATGGCGTCGCTGGTGGCGGGCACGAGATCCCAGATCCAGCCGAGGTCCAGGCTGCCAAATTCCCCTGCGATATTTGGCGCATTCAAGGCCGCCACGCCAGTCGGAACCTGCCAGCTTTTTCCCTGCCAGGCCTCCTTTTCCCAGGCTACCCACGAGGCCAAAAGTATTTCACCAAGGCTGGCAGACAATGACGCGGCCAACAAGCCGTGCTCGTCGGCCAGCACCCAGTCCTGCTCGCGCTGCTGGTGCAGGACGCCAACCAGATCTGCCGCCGGTGCCAGGCGACCATTCAGCCACAGAGTCCGTTCCTGGGGAACCTCAGCGGCACAGGTCCAGGCCGGTGCCGTGTGCAAAGCCCGCAGCACTTCGCGGCACAGAGCCAGCCCGCCTTGTCCTGCGTCCACCATTTCCAGTCGCTCACGGGTATTGAACAGTCCGCAGCGCACCTCATAAGTGGGCGCACTCAATGCCAACGGCCGCAGACGGCTGTAGGTGTGGTCCTCGAACAGGATGTTCCGCATCGCCAGGGCTCCTCCACTCAGTCGGTAAAAATGGGATCGATGGTTTGCCAGTTGGCACCGACCAGGCTTTGCCTGACCATATCCAGATCCTGTTGGATATTCGTATATAGCATCCAGCGTCCGGCTGCGCTCAATTCTTCTTCGCCGCCGCCGAGCACCGCTTGCACCAGTCCCTGCTGTTCGGGCAGGTGCCACAAACCGGTTTCTTCATCGGACTCAATATCGGCCAGACGCCGTGCCGCGGCCACTGCCTCATGCAATCCACCCAACTCGTCGATCAGACCATTTTCCACAGCCTGCCGCCCGGTGAAAACCCGCCCCATGGCCAGATTTTCCACTTCCGCCACCGTCATTTTCCGAGCCCGCGCCACATCGTCGATCCACTTCTGGAAATCAGCCATGTGGTTGGCTTCGAACAGGGCAAATTCTTCGGCCGTGAACGGCTCGTTGTCGCTCATCAACCGCGCATTCGGCCCCACTGAAACGTGGCTGTGGCCGAGGCCCACCTTCTTGTTGAAACCACTCATGTCGAACTTGCCGCTGATCGATCCGATGGAACCGGTGATGGTCATGGGATCGGCCAAAATATAACTGGCCCGATAGCTCATCATATAGCCGCCCGAAGCCGCCACATCAACCATGGAAACCACGACAGGCTTTTGCCGGCTCGCGAGCTCTACCTTGTGCCCCATCAGGTCACTGGTCAGGGAATCGCCACCGCCGCTGTCAACGCGCAGCACGATGGCCACCACATCGTCATCCCGCAGGGCCCGTTCCAGTTCCCGGTTGATGGTCTCGTGTCCCATCATCACGCCCAGCAATGGATTTACGGTATTCTCGCGGCCACCGATGTTGCCTTGGGCATGGATCACGGCCACCTTCTTGTCGCCACCCAGATCCAGATCAGCCGGGTCTTCTTCGGCATACCTTTGGCCACTGACAATTCGGGGATGGTCTTCGCCTTCAGGTATGAAGCGCGCCTCCAGTTCGTCCCAGTACAGTACACGGTCAACGATGCCCGCTTGCTGGGCTTCGTCAGTCGTAAAAAGCGCCTTTTCCATCCAGGCATAAAGGCGTTCGGCTTCGACGCCGCGGCCTTTACTGATGGCCTCGCCATAGGTAGCCATGATGTCGTTCAGGATCCATTCGGCATTGGCCCGGGCTTCGGGGGTCAGGTCCGTGCGCGTGATGATCTGTGCTGCGGATTTGTATTCTTTCAGGGCGCTCAACTGCGGGTTGATGCCCAGTTTGGCCAAGGCCTCTTTGACGTGCGGGTGGGCCCGGTCCAACCCCATACACTGCACATAGGCCGGCGGTGGGCAGAAGAACGAGTCGCACGCCGCAGCGGTGTAAATCACTTTCAAATCGATATTGTCAGCATAGGCGATGACCGGCTTGCCGGTTGCCCTCACCCGTTGCACCGCATTGCGGATCTCTTCGAGCTTGGCATTCCCCGCACCCTGGGACGCCGAGAGCTGCAGGACCACACCTTCAATGCGATCATCCACTGCGGCCATTTCCAGGTTCGTCAGCACCGATTGCAAGGTTTGGGCGCCACCGCCAAGGGCTCCGGTCAATCCGGCCGGCGGGTCGTACTCGGGCAGGCTCCCGTACAGGTCCAGATGCAGCCAGGTATGTTTTTCGATGCCGGTCTGGGTATCGAGGCGCCAGGCTGCGATGCCCAACACCAGGGTCAGCACCAACAGGAAACCAAGAAAAGACGCCAAAAGAGAACGGGCAAACGACTGCATGGGAAACCTCCGGAGAAAACCTGGGATCAATACTGTCCCTGCATGGACGCATTGCTGACCCCATAGTTACGTCAGCACCGGAGATTGGATCACTTTGTCGTCAGACTCAAGGGGAATTGGCTGCAGTCCATCAAGCAAACGTATCGAGCAAGGTGCCGAGCATCTCATCGGCGGCCCGGATCACCGGCAGGTTTGCTTCATATCCGCGTTGGGATTGCATCACGCCCACCAGTTCTTCCTGGAGGTTGATCATCTGATTAGGCGGCGTTGCAGTCGGGTCCTGGGTGCCCCACTTGCTGATGCGGTCGGCGTGCTGCGTGAAGGTTTGTTGATTTTGCTGAAGTCCCTGTAAAGCGGTGTTGATGGCAGAAATCATTGTTTCCCGGCCTTCTTTCGAGTGGAGTCATTCCACCTATATATATCGGCAGATATCGCGATAACTTAAATTATCCACCACTGGGTCAATATCGTGGCCAAATCGAAGGGATTGAACCTTCCCAGCAAGCTGAAGCTGTTAATAATTATGTACGGTTCAACTATTTTTTAAACAATATCCAGAACTCTAAATATTCAATGCCTATCTCGGCGGTAGGCTTAGCGCCCGGACCCCGTGCTATAACACCAGTTATAGCTCAATTATCAGACTTGAAAATGACAATCAACTGATTGCTGCTTCAGGACTTGCGAGGAGTTAAAAAGGCGCCATCAATGCCTTGACCGCCCAAATCAACGGTCATAGTTTCGGATCAAATTGACGGATCAAACAGTTGATTAATGAAATTCGAGATTCGCTGGAACGCGGAAATCACTGGACGAGAAAATTACAAGGGAGGGAAACCTCCCGCAAACGAGCCGGAGAGAAACCGGCATGGAGGTCCCCCCATGAAGAAGCTGATCACCCTGGTCATCCTGGCCACAACGCTGTTGACCGTTACTGCGGTCATGGCCGAGGAAAAGGAAATGGATCACGCGGCCAAGCTGGCCGAGATGGACGGCAAGGCCATCTTCAAGAACGTGTGCAAGTCCTGCCACGCTGAAGATGCCGATGCCGGCGAGTACACCCCCATGACCCTGATCATGGAGCAATGGGACGAATTCTTCCAGGACCTCTATGTGGATTCCCACAAGGAAGTGGCCTGCCCGAAGGACGAGACCAAGATGCTGACCGATGTCTTGACCAAGGATGCCTTGAAAAAGGTGCAGAAGTTCTGTGTGGATCATGCGGCTGACAGCGAGCAGCCGATGACCTGCGGTTGATTCGATTTTATCAGGAGCCCGGAAAGATTCCGGGTTCCACTCTCCCACCCAATTTCGAACCCCGGAGGGGCGGAAAATGAAGAAGACACTGCTGACCCTGCTGGCCCTGATCGTGATCCTGTCCATTTCGACTGGATCCGTATTCGCCAAGGATGTCGACCAGAAAATCAAGGACCTGAACAAACGGCTGCAGAAGCTGGAGCTCAAGTCCAACAAGAGCAAAATCCTGTGGTCGGGCGATCTGCGCATCGAAGCCCACAGCATCACCGGCGAGACGGCTGACTACTATGATGGCATGGAGCTGCAGAGCGTCCTGACCAATTCGCTGTGGTTCCACCAGTCCACTGGCAACCTGCCCCTCGACGGATTGGGACAGTTCGATTACAACGCCGTTATGGGCGAAATCGGCGACAACCCCGGCGAATACATGATGTGGGCCAACAGCCTGCAGTTCAACGACATCCCTAATCTGATGCAGCCGATGCTGATGGACATGGCCATTGCCATGGGAATGGACCCGTCCGTCATGACTCCTCAGGATTGGGCCAACGTGCAGAATGGTGCCATGGGCATGATGATGCAGGTCGGTGGCTTGCATGAGTCGCAGAAGGTCGACAACAGCCTGCTGTACACGACGCGCCTGCGCCTGAACATGGACGCCAAGGTTGCCAAGAACGTCAGCTTCGCTGGCCGCATGAGCATGTACAAGCCTTGGGGCGCCAGCACCCAGGTCGGCATGTTCAACGGCCAGGCCAATACCATGGCCATGGATGCCAACGAACCCGGCGTGCCGGGCAGCACGACTCTCAAAGTCGAACGCGCCTATTTCACCTGGAGCAAAATTGGTGGCCAGCCCTGGTACCTGAGCCTCGGTCGTCGTCCGAGCACCAATGGTCCTCCGATGCACTACCGTCACGACGAAAGCCGTGCGGGCACCCCCATGGGCACCATCATCGACTTCCAGTTCGATGGCGCCACCCTGGGTTATAACCTGACTGACAAGTCCACGATCCGCGCCTGCTACGGTCTCGGCTACGAGAGCCAGTACGGCAACGGCACCCTGGGCCAGGACAACGACACTGTGTTGAAGGACGCTTCCTTCTTCGGTTTCAACATCGATGCCTACAATACGGCCGACATGCAGATCCAGACGACCATTGCCCGGGCTTTCAATATCACTGACGGCTTCAGCGGCTACGTGATCATGCCCAACAATCCGGTCACCGGCGCCGCCATGCCTGGCCCCATCGTCACCCGCTTCACCCCCTCGGTGAACCTGGGCGACTTTGACCTCGCAAGCATTTTGCTGGCCCGCAAGGATGGCCCCGTGGACTGGTTCGTGACCGGCAGCTGGTCCAAGAGCAAGCCCATCGAAGGCGTAACCACCCCGTTTGGTGGCATGTTCGCCGATCCGTTCGCTCCGGTTGAAGAGCAGACCGGCTCCATGTACTACGTGGGTGCCCGTTACAACTTCAACAACGACAAGACCAAGGTGGGTCTGGAATACAACAAGGGTTCCCAGTACTGGTTCAACTTCGCGCCGAGCCAGGACGACATCATTGCCCCGAAGACCAGCACTCGTGGTACCGTGTGGGAAACCTACGTGACACACCGGATCAACCGGAAGTTTGTCATGAAGGTCGCCTTCATCAACTACGACTACGACTACTCTGGTTCCGGCTGGCATCTGGGCGAGCCCAAGGATCTGGACACCGCTCCGGTTCTGGGTTTCCCGACTTACAAGAAGGCGAGCAAGATCTCGCTGGGCTTCAGTGCCCGCTTCTAAAGGAGAGATTGAATGAAGACGACCGCGACCATTCTGATGTCGCTGGTGCTCGTGACCGCGCTGGCCGGGGACTCCTCGGCCGCGCGGCGCACGTATAGCCATCAGGACGATTTCTTCGAGCATTATGAAGGCACGAGCACCTGTCTTGAATGCCACGAGGAAGAGGCCACCAGCTTTTTCCACAGCCAGCACTACCAGTGGCAGGGTCAGTCGCCCAACATCACCAACTCCGATGGCGAGATGCTGGGCAAGATGAACACCATGAACGATTTCTGCACCAATCCCGCAGCCAGTTGGATCGGCAACGCCACCAACACCGAGGGTAAGGTAATCGCGCAGGGTTGTTCCAAGTGCCATGCCGGTTTGGGCAAGATGCCGAGCCCGGTATTGAGTCGTGAGCAGCTCGAAAACATCGACTGCCTGATCTGCCACGCCTCCGGTTACCGCCGCGACCTCTACGAGGATGAGGATGGCAACTGGGAATGGAAACCCATCCTGTGGAAAAATCAGCGCGGAATGGACTCGGTCTCCAAGCGCATCACCATGCCTGAGCGCAAGATGTGCCTGCGTTGCCACAGCGGCGCCGGTGGCGGCCCCAACTTCAAGCGGGGCGACATCGAGTACAAGCTGGCCGACTGCGAGCCCGACTTTGATGTGCACATGGCCACCGAAGGCAACAACATGCAGTGCGTCGATTGCCACGCCGGTGAAGATCACAGGGTGCGCGGCCGCGGCACTGACTTGTCGGGCACCGACAGCCCCGACAACCCGCTGTACTGCACAAGCTGTCACGACGAGAAGCCCCATGGCATCAAGGCCCTGGACTTCCATACCGACCGCTTGAACTGCACGGTTTGTCACATCACCGAGTTTGCCAAGGATGATCAGACGGACATGCGCCGCGACTGGTCGACTCCGAAGTACCATGAGATCGCCAACAAGTATTCGGCGACCATCACCTTCGGTAAGGATGTCGTGCCGGCTTACGCCTGGTACAACGGCAATACCCGGTTGATGAAAATGGGCGACAAGGTGAAATACAACAAAGATGGTTCCATCACCATGATGGCGCCCCAGGGCATGCGCAAGGACAAGACGTCCAAGATCTATGCCTTCAAGTTGCACGAAGGCGTTTTGCCGATCTGGAAAGAGAAAGACTGGCTTATCCCCCTGGCGGTGGACGAATTCTTCATCGATGGTGACATCGACAAGGCCGTTCACGAAGGAGCCCACGCTGCCTACGGTATCGAGGACTTCGAATACGAGTGGGTCGAGACGAAGCGCTACATGGGTCTGTTCCATGAAGTGCGTCCGGCAGACAAGGCGCTGCAGTGCCTGGACTGCCATAGCGAAGGTGGCCGTATGGACTGGAAAGCCCTGGGCTACAAGAAGGATCCCCTTCTTAGTAAGATGAAATAGCTGAGCAAGATGAAGTAACTGAGCTGGAAAAAACGGGATGATGGGATGTGGAGGAATCACGCGGAGAGCGGGGTGGGACCTCCAGCTCTCCAACTGAACCGGGGAAGGACTTGCACCTTCCCCGGTCTTTTTTTATGTCATGGCTATTCGGACTTCTGCGGCCCCAGCCACCAGCTGAAGAGCACCAGATACAGGAAGCGCTTGATCGGGTCCAGTGCCGAGTACATCACCGGCACCACGATCAAAGTCAGGAACGTGGCCACGGCCAGGCCCCAGATCACCGCCACGCCCATCGGTCCCCACCACTGACTCGACTCGCCACCCATGACCAGCACCCGCCCCCAATCCCCACCAAAGAGCGCCGAAAAATCGATACTCATTCCCGTGGTCAAAGGAATCAAGCCCAGTATGGTTGTCACGGCCGTCAGGATCACCGGACGGAAGCGGGTCATGCCCGCCTGGATGATCGCCTCGGTTTTCTCCATGCCCCGCGCCTGCAACTGGATGATGTAATCCAGCAGCACGATGGCGTTGTTGACCACGATTCCCGCCAGCGAAATCACGCCCACACCGGTCATGATGATGCCAAAGGGTGTGCGGGTTAACATCAGTCCGGCAAAGACACCGATCAACGACAGGATCACGCTCGAAAGAATGACCAGCGGTACCGTGATCGAGCTGAACTGACTGACCAGCACCACGAAGATCAGCAGGATGGCGATCAGGAAGGCATTGCTCAGGAACTCGCTGGCCTCGGCCTGGTCTTCACTTTCACCGGTGTAGTCCAAGGTGTAACCAGCGGGAATAGTCAGATCCTCCAGTTGCCCCTGCACCTGAGCCAGCAGTTCGTTGCCGTTGTAACCCGCGCCAACGTCAGCCGAGACTGTCACCACGCGCCGGGCGTCGATGCGATACACAGCCGCTAAACCGGTGGTGAATTCGATTTTCGCGAAAGCCGAAATGGGGATCGTATTGCCCTCATAGAAGACCGTCGCATTCTGCAGGTCCTCCACCTTGCCGCGGAACTGGTCCTTGTAGCGCACCACGATGTCGTATTCGTCTTCGCCAACTCTGTACTTGGCCGTTTCGGTCCCATGCAGGGCCGTGCGGATGGTGCCGGCGATGTCGAAGGTGCGCAAGCCGTAGCGTCCGGCCTTTTCCACATCCGGTATCACCTTCAACTCAGGCAACGAGTGGTCGTAGTTGTCGGATATGTCCACCAATCCCGTGATGTTCCTGATGCGGTCCTTCACCTGGCCTGCGATCTCGCCCAGGACATCAAAATCATCGCC
>DAOVTU010000330.1 GCA_030632925.1 Candidatus Krumholzibacteriia bacterium
AGGCCTCCGATGTCGGCCAGCGAACCGGGATCCTGTACTTCGATGGCGGGCATTTCGACCCGGGTCTTGTCCGAGCTGGGCGGCTGAGCGGGGGCGCCGCTGATTACCATGGTCTCCACGTTGACGAGGGCGGAATCCGACAGGGCCGACTCGGCCCGGGACTGCGCAGGGGCCAGGGCCAGGGAAAATGCAAAAACCAGGGTGAGGCCAATTCTTGTCATGCCTACTCCGCCGGTCCGTAGCCGTCTTTGTAACGCAAAACGCGGGCGGGATTGCCCGCCACGATGGCGCCCTCGGGCACATCTTTGGTCACGACGGCGCCGGCTCCCACGACAGAGTTTTTGCCCACGCGCACGGGCATGATGGTGCAGTTTGAGCCCAGGCTGGCGCCATCTTCGATGATGGTCGGCAGCCATTTTTCCTTCTCGGGCTGGGGTGGCATCGTGTCGTTGATGAACATCACGCCGTGGCCGACGAAGACGTCATTGCCGATGTTGACCATGTCGCAGATGAAGGTGTGGCTCTGGATGCGGGTGCGGTCGCCAATGGTCACGCCTTCCTGGATCTCCACGAAGTGGCCCACCATGCTGTCGCGGCCGATCTTGCAGCAGTACAGGTTGACGAAATTCCAGATTTTGGTGCCTTCACCGATCTCGCAGTCGCGAATCAGTTGCTTTTCATTGGCGTCGTAGGTCATGATGACTCCTTGCTGGCGAAACCGGGCCGAACCGCGCGTCCCGGGGCGAGAGAAAATTGGTCCGCAGAAAAATAGTACAACCGGAGGCATCCGTCTTGAAAAATGATGAACCGGGGGCCGGGGCCTGGGCCCTGAAACTGGGCTGGAGCGACTTCGCCGCCCGCCGCCACCTGCCCGCAGGCAAGCACACCTGGTTTGCCGGGACGAACGACGAACTGTTGACCCGCGTGCAGGTTGGCTGGCCCGAAAGGGTGCCCGGGGCGGGCCGCACTGACCTGGAAAAGGTGGTTGTGGTGCCCGTCGATCCGGCCGGATTTGTCTCCAGCACGGTCCGGGTTGAAAAAAATACCATGCTGCACGCTGTTTATGACCGCCGCCAGGACGGGGAAGAGGGCTTCGTACGGGTGACCGCTGAAGGGGAGCGCGAACCGGCGGCGCACGCCTCGGTGGTGATGTATTCGGCCGCCACGTTGCAGGAAAATGGGGGCCAGCGCAGCGGCGATTTTGACTGGGAAGTGGTCTGCCTGCTGGCTGGACCGACGGCGGCCGAACCCATGGATCCGCTGACCATGGCCCGCAACATGCTCGAAAAAACGGGCGGCACCTACTGCGCCTACACCGCCGAGCAATATGCCGAATCCATCTGGTATTGGGCTGCGAGGGCGACTTCGCACGTGGAGGAATGATGTTTTTCATCTTCGGCTACGGCCCGCGCACCACCGATTTGGGACCAGATGTTGAACGAAACTGTCCGAACTGCAATAATCGGCGCTTGTGGCATCGCTTCGAAGAGAGGAACTGGGTTTCCTTGTTTTTCATACCGGTCATTCCCACGGGGCGCAAGCGCCGGACGGTGTGCCCCGTGTGCAACTTCGGCTACGAGGATTGAACTGGTTAAGAGGAATATGATGGCTAAGAGATTGAGTGGACCAAGAGCGGCCGAACGCCGCCGCGCCGAAAAAAAAGCGGCCGAGCGCGAGGCTGAAGAACGCAAAGTCGAAGCGGCGGAACCCCGATCGCTGGACCCTCTGATGGAACCGTTGCGCGACTACCTGTTGGCCAAGGCCGGTTGTGAAGAGGGGTATCCTTTTGGGCCTGACGTGATGGTGTTCAAGGTGGGCGGCAAAATATACGGATTCCTGGCCTGGGAAAAGGTTCCGGTGGTTCTCTCGCTCAAGTGCGATCCGGAACGCTCGCAGGAATTGCGTGAGGCCCATACGGGGATCAACGGGGCGTATCATCTGAACAAGAAGCATTGGCACAGCGTGGAACTGGGTGGTTCTGTGGATATGGATTTGGCCCTGGAGTTGATTGATCACAGTTATGATCTGATCGTGGGCACGTTGCCTGGTAAGGTGCGGGATCGGTTGCGGAGTTTTTAATCAAATCGTCAACGGCACCGCCATCTGCTCTCGCATCAGGTCGCAGTTCAGGCACGAATGCACCGGCCAAACCAGCACCAGATCACCGGGTTTCAGGTCGCCTGCCATGGCTCGGAAGTCATCATGGGAGAATTCGACCACACCGTGCTCCTGCGAAAGCGAAACAAGCGGCGCCTGTCTCAGCACTTCATCAATGCCGTTTTCAGTGACCGTGCCGAGGCAGCCATAAATGGGCCCCGCCAAACTCTCTTTCGACAGGTGCACCGCCCCGCCATGAATCACGATCTGCCGCCGCTCCGGGTAAACACCCACCACCGGGCACACCGTTGCCGAAGCCAGGTCGGCGGCCCCGCACGAACCAATTTCCAACTGCATCAAGTCGTTGAAAACAAAATTCCCGGGCCGGATTTCGTCACAGGCTGAAAGGTCGTCCACGATACTGCAGCAGGGGGTGTCGCCCACTGAAAGTAGCAGTCCAGCGCGTCCGGTGCAGTCGCGGGCGCTCGTCAGGCGGGTGACAGTTTCTTCGTAAATTTTCGTGACCGCTTCAGCCCCACGCGCATGGTAGCTGTGCCCACTGTGAGTTAACAAACCGGCCGGTACCGCCAATTCTCGGCAGGCTTCCAGGGTGTTGGTCAATTTTTCCTCGTCATCCCAACTGATTCCCGTACGCCCATAACCCGTGTCGACCTTGAGCCAGATGTCGGTGGGCGTCTCGAACCCTTCGGCAATGATGCCCGCGGTGTAGGGCGAATCAACCAGCAGCCCCAGTCGCCCGCCACGCTGACCCAGATACTGCGCCAACTGCATCGCCCGCTCCATTTCCAGAGGGTTGAACAACAGCGCCAGCGTGATGTCGCGCCAGCCGAGATCGGCAAATTGCTCGGCCATCGCCAGCGACGAAACCGCGATGTGGCGCACGCCAGCGTCATGAAACCAGCGCCCCACCACGGCCGACTGGTGGGTCTTGAAGTGGGGGCGGAAAATGGCTCCGGCCTGGCGAGCTTTTTTGACCATGCTCCGGATGTTGGCTTGGGCTCGCCCTTTGTCGAGGACAACGGTCGGATGGGTGATGCCCTTTTGCTGCAGAATTGTACTGGTGGCTTTGAGCATTTTCCTTCTCACACTGATGGGGTTGGGCCGAGTTTATCGCCCTCTGGGAATCTCGGTCAACATGGATCGTAAATCTCCACCCTTCTCGTGCCACAGGTGATGGCACCCGGCACAAAGCGTGACCAGATTCTCGACATCATTGCCCCCGCCCTCGGCCCGTGTTTCGACATGGTGGATGTGCAACCGCCGCGTGTGACGGCACCCCTTGCGCCGGCACTGATTGCGGTCGCGGGTCAGCACTTCGCGCCTGATTTTGGGCGGGATGGTTGACCTGTTGGGCTGGCCGGAGCGATGGACCTGGGCGTCGCAATGCGCGGCCTCGCGCTCGGTTTTGCTCAACAAAACCTCACCCCTGGGGGAAGCCACCCGGGCCTCGGCGCAGGAAGGGCACTCGTGGATGTGGATCTGGTTGGGTGGTGGATTGCTCCCCCGGGGGAGCAATTCAGACTCCGCATTCAATGAGCCTTCGATAATATTGAGCAGCCATTCGCCCTTATCGGCAACAGTCCCAACTTTTGCCAACAAAGCCTCATATTGCGCAAACTGAGTCGGCGTAAGTTCAAACCCAACCCGCACCGGCACCACCGCAGTTGGCGCCTCAACCACAGGCGCGGGCATCAACTCACCCTGGGCCGGGTTGGTAATCCGCCGCCGCTTGGCCTCAATTTTCGACCGCCGCACAGTCTCCTCCAACTGCCGCCGCGACTGCTTCGCCGCCACCTCCAACCACTGCTTTTCATTCCCCGCATCAGCCACCGGGACAATCTCCCGCGCCACGGTGTAGCCCAATTCCCCGGCCGCCAGTTTGTCCTTGATGGCCGGCAACGCATCCAGCTTCTTCGCCAACTGCATGAAATCCCGCGTGCGCGAACGTGAGAACCCCAGCGCTTCTTCTGCGTACTGATTCATGGAACTGAATCCGAGGTCGCGGTATAAGTCACGTTCGTAGATATCGGCGAACCACAGCACGGCACAATGCTGCGCACGATCCTGGATTTCGATGCTTTGCCGGAGCGATTGGTGAGCTTGGTTGGCCGAGCGCGCTGGACGGAATTCGGGCATGTTCATGGCTGGATCCGATCTGAATAAATGGCCTGGAGGAGGTGTATATAAGATACCGAAATTCGGCCCGAAAAGCTCGTAAAGTATTGTAAAATAAACGGGATGTATTATCCCGCAAGACGCACGCAATCGCAAAAAACGCCAAGCCCGAGAAGCCGAACCAGGACCAAAGAAACCGGAAACCCGAAGTTGCCAAATCTCACCCCATGCGCAATTCTTCCCTCAGGAGGAACCCCATGAAATGCCCAGTCTGCAAAGTGCCCACCTACGCGGTGGAGTACGACCAAATCGAACTCGACTTGTGCCCGGATTGCCAGGGCATCTGGTTCGACGCTGGTGAGTTGGAACTGTTGCTGGAACAGGGCGAAGCTGCGACCTTGA
>DAOVTU010000130.1 GCA_030632925.1 Candidatus Krumholzibacteriia bacterium
CTGACCGACTGCGCCACGGCGCCGGGTTTTCGGGGCTGGGGTGTGATGAGCTACCTGGTGGGACGATTGGAAGAAGACCTGGCCGATGTGTTCGGCGATTTGGCCTGTCATTCATTGGCCCGCGAAGATGAAGAAGGGATGCAACAGGTGCTGGCCCGACGTGGATGGTGCAGGTCCGGCAAGCTGGCCAACCATTTTCGCGAAGGCCCAGGCTGGGTTTCAGCCTGCGTGTGGAACGGTCCGGCCGGTCATCTCAAAAAGAGAAGTTGAAGCTGACCCTCCAGTCGTCCGAAGCCCGGATTTTAAATTCGGGGTTCAGGTATTCGTTGAGCTTGGAGAATTTTTCGACCTTAGTCTGACTGCCCAGCAAAGCTCCGATCATGATGCCGGAGACAGCCCCGACTCCGGCGGCGGCGAGCTTGCCGGATATCAGGTTGTTGCTGGATTTGTTCCCATCGGATCCTTGAGCATATCCAATAAAAAGCCCTATGGAACCCCCAACCAGGGCTCCGGTGCCAGCACTGCTGCGGGTCCCGGTGCTGACCTCGAAATCCTTCAAATCGGCTTTGGCCACCGATATGGTGGTGCCGCTATCGGTCCGCAATTGGATCTCTCCATCGCGCATGCCGGTGTAGGTGCCGGTTTGCCACATGTTGGGCGTGGTGGCACGGCTCCTGAGGCGAACGCGCTGGTCGAGCAGGCGCAGATTTTCGAGAGCCACCACATCACCCGTTGATGGTGCGGGCATCCAACTGGCCTCAGGATCAGCAAACCCAGTTGCCGGCGATCCCATGAAAATTGCACCGACAATCAGGCCAACAATCAAGACAACAGCATGGAACCTGGGCACGGCAATACCTTTCGCTATGGATTCTGCGATATATCGGATTCGAGTGGGTCTTCATCGGTGTCTTCGTCTGTCGCGATGACAGACTTTTTCCAGTCACTTTTCAAAAACCAGACCAGCGCCACACTGCCCGCGATCAGATTCGACAAGTTCATGGCCCACCACAAACCGCTGGGCCCGAGGTCGGTCAATCGGGTCAGCAGGATTGTAGCAGGGATGCGCACGGCCCACAATCGTCCCGAGTTGATCACCATCACAGGCACGGTTTTGCCGGCACCCTGGAAGGCGCCAAACAGCACCAAAATCAAACTGAAGGCGAACACCGAAAACGAGGTGATGCGAAACAGATCACCGCCATAGGCGACCACTTCCGGGTCGGGGATGAACCAGTGGGTGAGCGAGCCGCCATAGAAATAGGTGAGGGTGGTCAGGGGAGCCAGCACGGCGGTAATCAGCAATGCCGAACGACGCACCGACAAGGCGGCCCGGTCAGGAAAACCCGCGCCCAGATTTTGTCCCACCGCCGTGGCGTTGGCCTGGCCCAGGCCCATGGCCGGTACCGAAACCATCATGATCACCCGGTGCCCGATGCCGAAAGCCGCCGTCACCGAAGAGCCAAACCCGTTGACGATGCCGATCAGCAAGGTGAAGCCCAACGAGGTGGCCGTCTGGCCCACCGAAAGCGGCAGACCGATGCGCACGAGCTTCAAGAGCATCTCGGCATCCCATTTGAGATCCTGCAGGCGGATGCGGAAACCTTTGCCCCACAACAATTCCCGCATGGCCAAAACCGAAGCCAGGAAGCGCGACAGAACGGTGGCGGCTGCGGCGCCGGCCACACCCATGGCTGGTATGGGGCCCCAACCGAAGATCAAAATGGGATCCAGGATCAGGTTGATGATCACCGAAATGACATTCACCCGCATGGGGCTGATGGTGTCGCCGAGCCCGAAGTAGATGCTCTGGTACACATGGAAAATGAACATCAGCGGGATGCCGGCCAGGATCCAGCGCAGGTAGACCAGCGATTGGTCATAGGCATCCGGCGGCGTTTGCAACAGGCGCAGTAGTGGTTCCGCAAAAATCAAACCCAGGATGGCAAACAGGCTGCCGGCCACCAATTGCAGCAGCAGGCTTTGGCCGGCGGCGCGGCCCATACGGTTGGGTCGTCCGGCCCCTTTGTACTGGCTGACCAGGGTGGTGCCCGCCTGGCCCAGCCCCATGGCCAGGGCGATGCCCACAAAAACAATGTTCATGGTGATCGTCGGTGCGACCAGGGCGGTCTTGCCCAGTTTGCCCAGCCAGTAGGCGTCGATCAGGTTGTAGAGAGTCTGCACCAGGAAACTGACCGACACGGGCCAGGCCACCGCCAACAGGTGGCGGGTCATGGGGCCGGTGGTCATGTCACGGCCGTGCAGGTTTGGCGGTGCGGACAAAGTGAGGGTCTTTCAGCTCAGGATCACAGTGGCGTCGACGTTGCAAGATAGCACCGGAACCGGCCCTCCAACAGTTCGCTAGTCCAGGGCCACCACCTCAGCCACCAGTTTGGCGACCAGTTCCTGCCCACGCGCCGCTTTGTGGTCCAACACGGCACCGGCGATGGTCAGGTCCAATGAAGGCAGGTGAAAAGCAAACGTGTTCCAGAACCCGGTATGCCCCCAGGCCAGATGCCCGGACATCTCCTCACGCATCAACCCCAGGCGGTAGGGGCCAGAGCCGCGGTTGGTCATCTGGACCAGGGTTTTTTCGTCGGCAAACACCTCGCCAGCCAACAATTTACGCATGAACCAAGCCAGGTCCGAGGCGTCGGTCAACAGCCCGCCTCCGCCATACAGGTCCAGGCTGGGGTGCCACCCGGTGGTGTCGTAGGGGCCGTAGTATTGGTGCGCGCGCTGGCCGGATGTTGGGGGTGCCGCTTCGTCCAACTCCCACCAGGTCCGAGACAACGCCAACTTTTCGTAATCCAACAATTCGTGCACGGCTTGTCCCAGTTTGCGCCCGGTCAGCTTCTCGATGATCGCACCCAGCAGCACATATCCCGTGTCCGAATAAATGTATGTCTCACCCGGCTCACCCACCGGATCGCCCCATCCGACGCACAATCCCACCTGCTCCGCCGCCGTCCATACATGCTGGGGGTCTGCCAAAAACATCTCGGCATAACGCGGGTCGGCCGGATGTTCGAACAGCCCGCTGGTGTGGCTGAGCACCTGAGCGATGGTCATGGCGTCGAGGTCGTAGCCATCGGCGCGCAGCAGGGTGGCGTAGTTGTCCGGCAGGTGTTTGGCCAGGGAATCATCCAGGTTCAGTTTGCCCTGTTCAACCAGCCGCAACACACTGGCGGCCACGTAGGTCTTGGTATTGCTGGCGATGCGGAAAGTGTGCTCGGGACCCAGGGGCGGCGCCGTTTCGGACCGATCCGCCCGGCCGACAGTCAGGGTGGTGTCCCACCCACGCGAAGGGCTGATGACGTGGACGACGATGCCGGGGGCCGATGGATTTTCGGCGAGGAAGTTTTCGATGGTCGCCTGGAGCGGGGGCTCGGCGGCTTGGACTTGGACGGCCAGGAGCAATATCACCAGGAGTGTTGTGCAGCGCTTCATTCCGAACCTCCGACTCAGGCGAATAACGGCCTTGAGAGAGCGGCAAAGTCGTACACCGCAGTCATCTCTCTGATCATCCCTCCTTTTCCAGCATGAATCAACCGATGACACCCCGAACACAAACAAACCAGATTCCCAACCTCATTCGACCCACCCTGCGCCCTGGAAACCTTATGATGCACCTCAAGATACCGAGTATGCCCACACCCAGGTCGCTGGCACCGATGCCGGGCCCGCGCCAGCACTTCACGCCTTGTCGCCGGCGGAATCGCCGCCTTGTTGCGCTCGCCCGGTACACTGATCCGGCAATCGCACTCAATGCGTTCAAGTTCCCCCTGCCCAACCTCCAATTCACCCTTGCTCGTCGCAACCGAAGCCTTTTCACACTCCGGACACTGGTGGATGTGCAACTGCGCCGGCGACCGCGAAACATCCCCCCGGGGGGAACTTTCAGCGGCAAACGCAGCCATCATTTCCAGCAAGGCCTCAACCTTGTCGGCGGAAGCATTCTTCTTCTTCCGCACCTGCTCCCACAACTCTTCATACCGCGCGAACTGGGTGGGCGACATCTCCAGGTTCACTCGAACCGGCACCACGGCGGCCGGGCGTTGGCGCGGCACCGGCATCAACGGCGGCTGACCAGCCGACTCATCGCGCGCCTCCTGTTTCGCCCGCTTCACTTCACGTTCCAGATCACGGCGCGAATTGTTCAAGGCAAAGTTCAACCAGCCGGCTTCTGTGGCCTTGTCGGCGATTGGTGCAATCACCCGCGCGGCTGTGTAGCCCAACTCACCCGACTCCACCTTCTCTTTAACCTTGGGCAGCTTCTTCAGCTTCCGGACCAACTGCAGAAAGTCGCCAGTGCGGCTGGTCGAAAAACCCAACTCGACTTTCGCATACTGATTGATAGAACTGTAACCAAGCTCCTGATACAGCTTGCGGTCGAGAATTTCCCCGAACCACAATACGGCACATTGCTGGGCTTTTTCCATGGCTTCCAAAGAAGATTTCAGGGCCTGATGCACCACATTGGCCGACTGGTCGGGGCAAAACCCGCGGGGTGTTGGGGACATGGTTTTTCCTTCAGATATAGAGTCTCAATTGGCTTCATTGGGAGGTGGGTATAGTGTACTTGAAGTTGGTCTTGAAGGCAAGTTAAAACATTAAAAAATATATAGGTTACGGGGATGTAAGTGGCGCGATAATTGCCCGCGCCATTCTCCAAAACCACTCCCGAAAACACTCCCAAAAACACCCAAAACCCTACTCCCCATACCTCTCCACAACCTCCCGAATCCCCCGGTCACAAGCCGCACAAAACGGCTTCATCCCTTTCGTGAACATGATGCAATCCAACTGCGACCGATACAGTCCCTCAGACGCATAACCAGCCCCTTCAAAAACCCCAACCATCTCGCGTGTCGGGTTCCGCGCAAACCAGGCATCGACCACTTCCTGATGCGACTTCGACAACTCTTCCCCCGCCACCTTGGCCGCCTCGATTTCCGCCTCGCTCGCCCCCGAAGTCATCAACGAAGCGATCCGCTCATTTGTCCGCCCCCGCTCAACCTGGTACTCCTGATCCATCCGATCATACTCCGCCTTCACCCAGTCAGTCGGCACGTTGGTCCCAGCCGTCAGCAAGTCCGCCCACTTCACCTGATTCGGGTCACTCAACGCCGTGATATTCCGCTCATTGGGTTCGCGCCCAGCCGGGTAAAAATCATTATACGCCGTGCTCGACGAATAATACTCATCCGCCAATCCTGCAAAACTGTGCCCGAACTCGTGCAGGAAGACGTATTCGCTCCACTGGTTGTCACTGGTGAAAGTGCAGAACAAATTGTAAATGCCACCACCGCCATACCGCTCATGATTGACCATGATGTACAACACATCGTAGGGCACATGAGCCGCCACATCCCGGATGGCCCGGTTGTCTTCGGTCAGCATGTAGCGCTCGCTGTCCAGGGAATCAAAGGTGCAGCCCAACGACGTGTTGCGGTGCACACCGCGGCTCGGCTCATCACAACCACTTTCCTGGGATGGCTTCAGTACGCCCCACACGTTGAAGCGGTCAGCCATGCTCTTGTAAGGGTCATGGTTCAGCATCGTGGCGGCAAAACGGTCCACATCGGCCCGGAATTTATCGGCCTCGGCTGCGGTGTACCCTTCGCCCACGATGGCGATGTCGACCCGTGGGTGCGAGTCGCCATGCACGGCTGACTTCACCACGATCACATCATCAGCCAACGCATCTCGCCGGATGCGCCAATCGGCCGGATCAATGGCCAAACGGTAGATTTCCGCCAGGGAATTGTCCTTCTCCCGCACCGAAAGCGTGAAGACAACCGGCCGTTTCGGCAACGGCATCAACGCCGATTCGTGGTAGGTGCGCCGCACGCCATCAGCGGCCTTGGACGTGGTCTTCCATTCCCCGTAGTAGGAATCAAACCCGCGCGACCACATCAACTCACCACTGTCAGCATCAAAGGCCTTGGCGTAGTAGCGGCCCAGATCCAGGTCGTCAACCAACCGCGTCCGGCTGCCCGCCCATATACCCTGCCGCCACATCTGGTCCAGCGAAACGATTTCTTCGGTGGCGTCGCCGGTGTGGAAATAATCTATGCGCAGGGTCTCGTCGTGGAAATCGGCCTCGAACGATGCGGCGAAAGACAGGGATGCCGCGGCATTCAAGACAACCAACCCCAACAACAGAACACGAAGATTCAGGCGAGCCATGATGAGCCTCTCGAAAAAGGGAATGCAAACTACAGACAATCATCCCGGTCATTTGACCGATATTCCGTCTTCTTGGCAAGAAATTCGTCGAATAATCGACGGTGGGCAACGAGTGAAAACTCGTCATCGCGCTCTGGGTACTGCCGGATCCAGTCGATCAGCATCTCCAGGTTTTCATTCTGCTTGGCCAGCGATTCGTACTTGTGGGGCTCCCAGGGGCGTTGCCGGCAATTGGCGATGCAGCCTTCGACACCCGGGTTCAGAAAAATCATTTCCGACGCGCGCCCAGCCACCAACCGCAACAGGTCGGCATAACACCCTTCGATCACCCAACCGCGGCTTTCAGCGACAAACCGTTCGATCACAACCGCGCTTTCGGACAGGGGCTTTCGGGTCGGCGGAACCGTGTCGTTCCAGGCCACTGAGTCGAGGTCCAGATGCTCCAACCCCAGGCGCGAGGCGTATTGCCGCGCTAAGGTGGACTTGCCCGAACCGGAGTTGCCAAAGATCAGGATACCGCGAAAATTTTCACCCATCACGCCGTCCAATCCATATTCTGCAACACCACCCGGTACCCATCAACATCCTCAAAAGTCCGCCCGTGAACATCCCAGTAGGGGTTGAATGAGGGCACTTCCATAAACCCGGCGGACAACATCCGTCCGCACCTGTCCTGCCATTGCGCAACATCCGGCAAATAGTGGATCAACAGGTTGTCCTCGGTCGGTGCCCGTCCAACCTGATGCCCGGCCCGGGCCGTGAACTCCAGATGATACGGTCCGCCGGGTTCGCCAAGCATGACGCCATCAAACCCGTCGTGCCCAGCAAACTCGCCGAGCAGGGGCAGGTCGAGTCCTGCCATGTACATCTGTTTGATGGCCGCCAGATTATCTGTCGGTCGCGCCACCCGCAATATGGGAAGTTTCATTTCAATCCGGTCGGTTGCAGGGAAAAGGCAGTCTACTCAACAGGCGGCGCCAGGTTGTCGGGTGAAGGTTCATCCAAGGCCTCACGAACCTTCGCCGCCAACCCTTCCATGGAAAACGGCTTGGCAATGAAATTCATCTCTTCAGAAAGCATGCCGCCTCGAGTGATCACATTGGCGGTGTAGCCCGACATGTACAAACACCTGATCTGCGGACAAATTTTCTGCACCTCGATAGCCAGGTCCACGCCACTCATATCCGGCAGGATCACATCGGTGC
>DAOVTU010000014.1 GCA_030632925.1 Candidatus Krumholzibacteriia bacterium
CAACCAGTCCGTGGTACACCGCGCCCTTCACGTCGTGCACTGTCACCACCCGGTCCGCCAGTTTCACCTGTCCGGTCACATCGGTCAGCGGCACCTGCATATAAAAGAGCGAGTCGGCCGCAAAAGTGCCGGCGCAGGTCAGGTCCGGGAACTCCAGGTCCAGCGGCACCTTCGGCACATTCCGCGTCTGGGCAGAGCTGGAACCGGTTTCCACACCCGGCACCGAAGCGGTGGGACTGGCCGCCGGCAGCAACCGGTCCACATCCAGGCGTTCCGAGCGCAGGTCAAAAGTCAGGTGCGGCGTCTTCATCTCGGCGCCTTCCTGCATCTCGGGCGGCAGGAAATAGGGGAACGGATCGCGCAGCTTTCCGGTCAAGTCGAAGGTGCCCGAGGCAAACTGCGCCCGGCAACTTTCAACTGTAAATTCGTCCGGCGTGAAAGCCAGGCGGGCGTCCATGTTTTCCAATTCATCGACCAGGCCCGATTCGGTGAACGACACTTCACGCGCCGTGACGGTGCCGTTATAAGTGATCTGGGTTGGGTCGCCGGTCTTGTCGGCAAAGGACATCTCCAGATCGGCCTTGCCCGCCAACTGACCTTCCTGTCCCGGTGGCATGAAGGGTTGGGCCAAAGCCAGGTCGGCATCCTTAATCGTGGCGGTGCCACTGGTCTGAACCGGAACTTCGGTCTCGCCGGTCAAAACGACATCGATCCGGGCAGCCACGGTGCCGCTATTTTTATCGCCTTGGATTTTCGCCGCCACCTCAGCGGGCGCAAATCCCACCAAGTCTATCAGCGCCAAGTCATCCGCTGCGAAGTGCAATTTTCCGGTGGGAGCGGTTTCCCCCATGGTCAACTGGCCGGTACAATCGAGGGGCAGGTCGTTGACTTCGGCCGCCGCACGGTTGATATCCAGCCGTGATGTGGCCTGATCCCAGGTCACGTCAAAATCCACCCCAACTTTCAGTTCCGGCACCTCGGCCGGACCTTTCACGGTGATCTTGTCGGCGCTCAGGCGCCCTTCGGCCTGAAAGCGCCCCGGGGCCGGATCGGCCAGGCTCATGCCCAACGTCAGGCCTGTCATTTGAAGTCGCTGAAGAGGAGCTTCGGCCGAGGCATCCGCGAAGGTGATCTGGCCGTTCTTTAGGGTCAAACTGGCGATCGAAAGGGGCGGTGGCGCAGGGGCCTCGCCGCTTGTCGGCAAAGCCTGCCCGGTTTCAGGTTCCGCAATATCCGCAAAAGTGAAATTGTCGCTGCCATCCGCCCGGCGCACCAGGTTCACCACCGGCGTATCGACCACCAGGCGGTGCACCCGCACCTCGCCCTTCAACAAGGGCCCGATCTCCAGCTTCAAATCCAGCGCCCGGGAACTGACAAGATTTTCGCCGCCAAAACCATCCGGATTGTGGATGGCAAAATCGGCCAGGCGCACGCCCAACCCACCTTTCAACGAAACCGCCACTTCGCCCACGCTGACTTCGCGGCCCAGTTTTTCACGGGCCTGCTCCAAAGCCAGATCACGGATTTTCTCGGTGGGCAGGAAAATATTCACGGCCAGAACCGCCACCAGCACGACTGCCAGGATAATGATCAAGACCCGTACCGGTTTTCTGCGCGCCCATGCCATCGTACGTTGCCTCCGTGTCAGAACGAAATTGCCAGCTCCACTGAATTTTCGTCGCCCAGGAACGTGACTTTAGCAGGACAGACTACACCCGACAGCAAAAAACCTCCCCGCCAAAAGGCGAGGAGGTTCAAAACTGGCTCAAAAAGCCGATCTACATCGGCGAAAAGCCCTGATCCGCCCAGTAGGCGTCCTGGTAAATCTTTTCCAGCTCCAACAACTGCTCCAGGTGGCCGTCTTCCCATTCGCGCAGCCAGGTGAAGAGTTGCTTGAGATCGGGGTCGTCGGTCTTTTCCGCATGTTCCTTGTAGTAGGCGATGGCCTTGTTCTCAAGGTCACAACCGATGCTGATGACGGCCATCTCAAACTTGCCCCGGGTGACGGATTTCTTGAAATCGTCCGTCACTACGGTGGCGGCGCCATGGTCCACCTCAGCCGGGTGCACATCGTCCAGATTCAGTTTGCCGTCATTCATCAGGCTTTTGTACTGGGTCATCAGGATTCTGACGTGGTCGTCCTCGTCCCGGGCGAGCATCTCGAACATGGCACGGGCTGCGGGATCTTCCGCTTCGGTGGCCGCGTGGCTGTACAACTGCTGGCCTTTGACCTCAACCATCACGGCGTCCTTGATGGCCTTGATCATCTGTTCTTTTTTCTGGTCGGCGTTCATCGGATTCCTCCTGTGAGAATCTCAAGTCTGGTTTGTCCTCAAAAATTAACCCGCCACGGGCAAACGACAAGGACCAATCAGCAACAGTTTCGCCCTGAGCAATTCAGGACTCTAAAAGTCCATTACGTTCAGTTTGAAGTACCTTTTGGGATTGCGGCGCATGGCGTCCAGCAATCGTTTCATCGAAGTCATGGTCGAATCGGCTGTTGCGTACAGGCTGGGGTCGTTCAGCAACATCGCGGCCGTGCCATCGCCTTCTTCCAGCTTGGTCAAAATGCTGTTCAGCCGCTGGCTGGACTCCGTCAGCGAAACCATCATGCTGTCGGCCGTAATTACCGCTGAAGCGGCGTGATCAAAGGTCTGGCCAATCTTGTCTGACTCCATCAGCACCCGTATCCGCTCGCTGGTCACCCGCAAATCTGCCAAAATCGCAGTCACGTCACCGTGGTTGTCCTTAACCATCTGGTCCACCAAAATCAGGGTCTCGTTGGCCTGCTGCAGGGTTTCGGTGACCATACCCTCGGCTTTCACTTCATCGACCAGTTCGGTGACCTTCGCCGTCAGGACCCGCATTTCGGCCAGGGCGGCACCCGCCGCATCGGTCATCGAAGCGATGGTTCCAGCCGTGCGCCCCTTGAAGATATGGCCTTCTTCGACTTGGGCCCCCGCGCCGGGATCCACCTCGATCACGACCTCACCCACGATGCCTTTTTCGCCAAGGGTGACGATCGCGTCTTCGCGCAAGTCCACACCCTCTTCCATGATCATTTCAACCCGCACGGATTCCTGCAGGATCTGCATGCCCGTCACCTGGCCCATGCGGATGCCGCGCACCTGCACCCGGTCGCCTTCGCGCATGCCCTCGACCCGTTCGAAGTCGACCAGGTAAAGGCGGGTGCCTTTGCTCAGGTCGATATTCTTCAGCCACATCATGCCCACCACGAGAATGACCAGGGCCAGAACGGTGAGTATCCCCACCTGAAATTCACTGATTTTGCGTTGCATTCGTTTCTCCACGGTCATGGTCCAGCTTCAACAAGGGGTTGGCGATTCCAAAGTCTGGCCGGCGCTAGAAGGCGCCCAACGGTCCCTGGGAATTGCCCTCGATGAACTGGCGTACCATCGGGTGATCGGTCTGGCGAACCTCGTCCACCGTCCCGGAAAATACAATCTTGCCGCGGCTCAGCATGGCCATGCGGTCGGCGATCTTGAAGGCGCTGGGCATGTCGTGGGTCACCACGATACTCGTCACACCGAGTTCCTTCTGCAGTTTGATAATCAGGTCGTTGATGGCGTCACCGGTGATGGGATCCAGCCCCGTCGTCGGTTCGTCATAGAGAATGTATTCCGGCTCCATGACAATGGCCCGGGCCAATCCCGCCCGCTTTTTCATACCACCGGACAGTTCGCTGGGCAGTTTGTCGGCCGCACCATCGAGCCCCACCATGGACAGGCACTCGCAGGCCCGTTCGCGGAGGCGTTCTTCTGACCAGTTCATGTGCTCGGCCAGCATCAGGCCCACATTCTTGCAGATATTCATGGAATCGAACAGGGCCGCACCCTGAAAGAGGAAGCCGAACTTTTTGCGCAGCTCCATCAATTCGCGTTTTTCCATCTGGGAAATTTCCTGGCCCTCGACCCAGATGCGCCCACAATCGGGCTCCAGCAAACGGACGATATGCTTGAGCAGGACCGATTTGCCCTCGCCACTGCGCCCGATGATCACCAGGGTCTCGCCCTTGTGGATCAACAAGTTGGCATCTTCAAGCACCTGCTTACTGCCAAAACTCTTGGAGATGCCCTCGACCACGATGCCATCAAAATTCGTCGGGTCAGCGACCTTTTGGTCGGGCACAGGCGGAATGTTGTATTGCGCTTCCATGCCCCTCCTAGTGCTCGAAGACGATTTGAAAAAGGACGATGGCCAGCAGGTAATCCGCCACCAGGACGCTCAGGCAACTGCCCACCACAGCGGTCATCGTCGCGCGCCCCACACCCTCGGCGCCGCCCTGGGTATTGAAGCCGAAATAGATGCCGCTCAGGGCAATGATGGCGCCAAAGAAAATGCTCTTGATCAAGCCACCAAGCAGGTCAGTGTGTTTGTAGAACATCTGCAGGCCTTCAATGAAGGTCCCGCTCGAAATGTCCAGCGTGACCACCGAGGCCAGGTAACCACCCACAATGGCGATCACGTCGCAGAAAATGGTGACCACCGGGATCATCAATACCGCCGCCCAAAAACGCGGCATGGCCAGATAGCTGACCGGATCGATGGCCATGATGCTCATGGCGTCGAGCTGTTCGGTCACTTTCATGGTGCCCAATTCAGCGGCGTAGAAGGCGCACAGACGGCTGCCCACCACCAGCGCCATCAGCACCGGACCCAGCTCGATAAAAACGGATTTGGAAATGACCGTGCCCAGGAATTTCATCGGCACATAGGCCTGCATCTGGTAGACGGCCTGCACCGCGGTCACGGCGCCGACAAAAACAGAAGTCACGATCACCAGCGGCATTGAGCCCACCAGCACCACGTGCATTTGCTCCAGAATCTCGGTCCGCATTTTCCAGGCGTAGCGGGTTGCCAGGAAGATCGATCGCAACAGCGACACACCCCGGCCAGCACTGCTGAAGCCGCGGTAAACGCTTCCCCCAAGTCTTTCAATCAAGGTTCTCATGATCGGGAGAATATAAGTCCCTTCCGGTCGGAAGTCTATACGAGGGAAATCAGTTGTTCTTCAAGTAGCCCATAATTCCCCGCAGCGTCTGCCGCGAAAAATCGCGTTCCCGCTCCTGGATATCCGCCGGCAGCTGCGTTCCCCGGGCATAGTGGGGATCAACCTTGCGCAGGGCCTCGCGAAACAGGGCCATCAGGCCAGCTTCGCCCTCGGGTTGCTCCGTATGAGGCAAAGCCTGCAGGCTCGCCTGCACTTCGGCCACGGTTTTGGTCCACAGGCGCAGTTGCCGTCTCGCCGTGGTCAGCAAACGCCGGGTATCGCCGGAAAATTCCCCATGATGGGCAAATAATAAATGTTTCGGCAGCGGATCCAGGGCCAGCACCCGTTCCAGGGAGGCTTCGGCCGTTTCCAGCTGGAACCGCGGTGGGGTGGCCGGGCGCAAATAACACTCTTCGTTGGCTGGCCCCTGTCCCAGGGTCGAAAACGTGCCGGCGCATTCGCCCAGGAAAATGCCCTCGCCATGCACAAAAGCCAGATGGTGCGCCGCATGGCCGGGAGTATCGACCACCTGAATACCCCGCGCCTCGATCTCCGCAAAGTCAGCCAGGGAAGACCCGGGCACCGGCTGCGGCTCGCCATAAACGGCGGCCTTTTCTCCCAGCACCTGTTGTGATCCCGCCCACAATTTTGCGGGATTCACCAGATGAGGCCGCCCTTTTTCGTGGCACACCACCCGCGCCTCGGGCCACCGCGCCAGGATGCGCGACGTGCAACCGCCGTGATCAAGATGGACATGGGTCAACAGGATATAGTCGAGTCGCTGCACGCCCAGGCGCTCCAACTCGGCCACCAGAAAATCGGCGGTACTCGGGGGACCCGGATCCACAATAAAAACCAGGTCGGATTCTATCGAAGCCCAGCAACTGATAAAGCGGCGCTGTCCCGGCAACTCCTGATCCAGATCTATCAGGTGCAGCTGCGGGTTAACGGGCGAGGTCGCCAAAGCGCGTGAGCTCCTTGTGGAAGTGCAGGTCAAACTGACCAATGGGACCATTCCGCTGCTTGCCGATGATGATCGTGCTCATGTTGTGCAGGCTTTCGTCCTCGGGCTTGTACACTTCCTCGCGGAAGATGAACATCACCACATCGGCATCCTGCTCGATGGCGCCGGACTCCCGCAAATCACTCAGCATGGGTTTGTGATCAGCCCGGGATTCGACCTGGCGCGACAACTGGCTCAGGGCGATGACCGGCACGTCCAGATCCTTGGCCATGCCTTTCAGATTGCGACTGATGGTCGAAATTTCCTGCTGCCGGTTTTCCTGGCGCCCGCCGCCGGTCATCAACTGCAGGTAATCGATGATGATCAGGCCCAGTCCATGCTGTTGCTTCAGCCGCCGGGCCTTCGACTTCATTTCCAATACCGAGATGCCGCTGTTATCGTCGATGTAGATGGGCGCCTGGCTCAGGTTCTCGCAGGCCTGGGTCAGCCGCGGCCAGTCTTCGGCCCGCAACTTGCCCCGGCGCAGGTTGTGCAGGTTGAACGAGCCACTGCTGCCGAGCATACGCATGACCAACTGTTCGCGCGCCATTTCCAGACTGAAAATGCCCACGCCCACTTTTTCGTTCACAGCAACGTTATAAGCTATATTCAAGGCAAGACTGGTTTTACCCATGGAAGGGCGCGCCGCAAGGATGATCAAATCTGATTTCTGCAAGCCGCCGGTTTTGCGGTCCATTTCGGTAAAGCCCGTGCGCAGACCGGTCACGTCATCGTTGTTCTGAAACGCTTCTTCGATTGACTTGAATGTTCCCGGCACGATGGTCTCGACCGACGAAAAACCGTCGGTACGGGTATCTTCGCTGATGTCGTAGATCTTGCCCTGGGCCCGGTCCAGGATACTGGCTGCTTCGTCCACCGCTTCGTGGGCCTCGGTGGCGATGCTGCTCGAAACCGAGATCAAATTGCGCAGCATGGATTTTTCGCGCACGATGGCCGCGTGGTGCAGCACGTTGGCCGAGGTGCCCATCATGCCAGCCAGATCGATCAGGAAGTCCATCCCGCCAACCACTTCCAACAGGTTGGCGCCTTGCAGTTTTTTGACCTCGAATTTGTCCAGAAAGGTTTCGGCTGAGCGTTCGAGCAAGTCCGCCACGGTGATCGGGTCGATGGCCTGATCGTTTTCGTACAGCAGGCCCATGGCGCGAAAAACCAACTGGTGTTCGCGCCGATAGAAATCGGTGTACTGGATTTTCTCGGCGGCCAGCCCCACCGCTTCCTTGTCCATCATCGCAGCGCCCAGCACGGCCTGTTCGGCCTCTTCACTGAAGGGCGGCTGGCGATCTCGGGGCAGGCGGTCATAGCCAAAAGTCGAACGGCGCCCGCCGCCACCGGAACCGCTGGCGTAGTCGGGGGCCGGCGGTTCGTTCATCGTGCCGGCTTCATAGGGAGAACCAGCCGCTTCCGGGCCGGTATTTTCCGTTTCCATGGAACCGGGATCGACAGGACCAGGATCACTGTTGTCCGCGGGACCAAAACTGTCGGGGCCGGTGGGCTGAGACTTGCCTTCCAAATCGATACCTCTGTGCACGATGGGAGCGGTTTTTTTGTGAGTTTCCCAAGTTACCACGCCTGGGCCGGAACCCCTAATAGCCCTCTGCTCGCCTCTCCACATTCCTGTGGATAAGCTGGGGACAAGTCCGGGGGAAACTGGTGTCAACCTGGGGAGAATCCGGGGAAAACCTCGCTTTCCGGTGGAAAAGAATCGCCATCGCAGGGATAATTGCAGGACAATATCGGCAAATGTCCCGACAGAGCCCCATTCACGGGGTCTGCCCCGACAAGTTATCCACAAGACTGGGGATAACCCACGACCTCAACCGGAGACAACGCGCCAACCATGAGCGACACCCCGACCCACTTTGAAGCCATGCGGCACATCATGTCCGCCGCGCATCCGCCCCTGCCCTGGCAGGAGTCAGGACAGCTCCCCTGGCACGACCAGGCCTTCAGCGAACGCATGCTCGCAGTGCACCTGGACCCCGACACCCACATGGCCAGCCGGGCCCCCGAGGTGATCAATCGCCACCTGGACTGGTTGCTGGCCCAGATGAACCAGCGCGGGCAACAAGGCCCCACCCATGTGCTGGATGTGGGTTGTGGCCCCGGCCTGTACTGCCATGAACTGGCCCGCCGCGGCCATCGGGCCACCGGTTTCGACTATGCCCCGGCCCCCTTGGCCTGGGCCCAGGAGAAAGCCGAGGGTGAGAACCTGAACAACACTTTCTTCACGGCGGACCTGACTGACCTGCCGGTCGACCTCGCCGCAAAAACCGGCCAGGTCGACGCCATCACCTTCTGGTTCGGGGAATTCCATTCATTCCAGCCGGAGGTGGCCGAAAACTTCCTGTCACGCCTGTTGGAGTGCCTGCGGCCCGGCGGACTGTTTGTTTTGGAGTACCAGCCGTGGGATATTTTTGTCAAGGAAGACAGCAACGAGTGGTCGGCCTGCGAAGAATCGGTTTTCTGCAACCGGCCCCACCTCTGGCTGCAGGAATTCAGCTGGAACGAAGAAGCCCGGACCGAGGTTCATGTGCACTGGATCATCGAGCAGGAATCGGGTAACCTGCACAGGTACGAGCAATGCCACCAGGGCTGGCCCGAAGATGAACTGGTGCAGATGCTGGAACGAGTGGGACTGGTCGATCCGGCCTTTTCCCCGCCGATCACCGGCGTGGCTGAAGAATTCGAATTTCCCATGCTGGTGACCCGAAAAAAGGCCTGAGAACCGAAAAAGCAGAAAGAAAGCGCCCTACGTGAGCCCTGACTACAGACCAACACCCGATCCGGCGACCCTGGTGGAGGACCTCCATGGTCTGGCGTAACCCCCGCCGTTTCTTCCCATTTCTCCTGGGCTTGGTCCTTTTCGTGGGGCTGTCCCTCGCGCCGTCATTTCCCGATACGATCGATCCCACCGGCCAGTCCATTGCCCTTTCCAGCGAAGGCCAGGCCGCCCTTGGCCTGTTCCTGTTGGCGGGAATCTGGTGGGTGTTTGAAGTCGTGCCGGTAGGTGTGACCGCCATCGCCATCGCCGTTTTCCAATCCCTGTGGCTGATCCGCGACCCTCGCGTGGCCATGACCGACTTCATGGACCCCTCGGTGTGGTTCATTTTTGGTTCCCTGCTGATCGGAGCCAGCTTTACCCGCACGGGACTGACCAGGCGCCTGGCGTTTCTCATGCTCTCGCGCCTGTCTGAACGCACCAACATCATCTATCTCGGCGTATTCGGCATGACTGCGGCCCTGACCCTCTTCATGGCCCACACCGCCGTTGCTGCGGCCGTCTTCCCCTTGCTTCTGGTGGTGCACAATCTCTACGAACCATCGGGTAAGAAGACCCGCTTCGGCAAAGGCCTGTTCATCGGCATGGCCTGGACCGCCGGGGCTGGCAGCATCGTCACACTGCTGGGCGCCGCGCGTGGCGCCGTGGCCCTGGGCTTCTATCAAAAGCTGGGCGGCGAAGAAATCAGCTTCTTCGATCTGACCTACTTCATGTTCCCCCTCGGTCTCGTGATGGTCTTCCTTTTGTGGGGCTACATCTGCCTGGCCTTCCGGCCCGAGAAAGCCGAACTGCCCGGCCTCAGGGCAAAAGCAGCCCAACTCTATGCGGGCTTGGGCCCGATCACCCGCCGGGAAATCGGCACCCTGATCATTGTCGCGGCCGTGATCACCCTGCTCAGCCTGCGCTCGTTCGTGCCGGCGTTGGCGGCCGTGGACAAAAGCGCCGTTATCCTGAGCGCTGGCCTGCTGTTCTTCTTCACCAATATTTTGAACCTGAAGGATCTCGAAGCCGTGCCCTGGAACATCGTGCTGCTCTTTGGCGGCGCCATGAGCATCGGCTTCTGCCTGTGGCAAACCGGCGCCGCCGAATGGATGGCCATTGGCTGGTTGAGCCTGCTGCACACCGCACCCTGGTTCGTCTTCGTCGTCGGCGTGGCCTTCTTCGTGATGATCATGACCAACTTCATCATGAACGTGGCTGCCATTGCGATCACCCTGCCGGTGGCCCTGGTGATGGCCCGCTACATCGGCGTGCATCCGGAAGTGGTGGTCTTTGCCTCTCTGGCCGCCGCCGGGATGCCCTTCATGCTCCTGGTCGGCGCGGCCCCCAACGCCATCGCCTTCGAGAGCAAGATGTTCCGCACCCGGGAGTTTTTCCTGCACGGCCTGCCCGCCAGCGCCATGCTCATGCTCGTCATTGCCCTGTTTGTCTGGAAAATCTGGCCGATGATGGGCATGCCAATACTGACCGGGTGAATCCCGCCTTAACTGTCACTTTGAATATCAATCCGGATTATTTTGCAGAACCGAAGGGCAGTAAGCTCAGGCCTTGGCGCTCGCTTCCAGGTCAGACAGGTTCTCGAATAAGGCCTGGGGGCTGGGCAGAGGCGGCAAATGAACGACCTTACCGTCGAGATCTGATTCCAGGCCCAATCCCCCGGAGCCCAGAATCAAAACCCGACACTTGTCGTTCAACGCCTGCTTGACGAGGTCAGAGCAGGCAGGCCCACACTCTTCCTCAGCCCCCCGTAGAATCAGAAGCGCCTGGCATCCCGTGCCGACTGATTTTAAAGCGCCCTGCAGACTCGTGACCCGGTCAATGCAAAAACGGCCCGACAAACAGGCCGCCAAGTCGCCCGCCAAGGGGCCACTTTCTGCAAAAATGGTGACTACGGGAAGGTTTCTGCTTACGAGTTCGGGCTGCATTTCAGAATTCTCAGACCTCGCAAAGGGGTGAACCAGGGCATTGGAATTCGGAGCAATGGAATCATGTGGAAGCCGGTTCGATCGGCTTGACTCTCGCCCAGCGCCAAGGCGTTCAGCCCCGGCCTCCACAATTTCATGATCCAATTCTCGCGCAGGATCTCCAGACGGCACCGGATTCTCATCATTGGAAAAGCCCGGTATACTCATGTGAGCCATTTGGTGTCCTGCCTATTGCCCGAAGATGCTTTCTTACCGTCTGGTCCCTGTTCCGTCATTTCCGGACATATTTCCGGATTTATTTCCGGATCTATAGCCCCGCCGTGTTTCAGGCCAAGCCCATGTCCAATTTTCAGATCCCCCTCGAGATGCTATGCTCCCTTATAGGCAATCCCTGTACCTACTGGGCAAATTTTTCCAAAGTATTTTCAACTTGTTACACAACAATGTCTTAAAGAGTTTTTCAAACCGAGAAAAACAGTCAGAAAAGCCGTACCGCAACAACCATGTTGCACACCACGCAGGCCAAAAGCTCATAACTTGTTTAAAATCAACAAAACGATAGTGCAACAACCATGTTGCAGGCAAACATGATTGTTGCAGGTAACCGTACAAAGTCACCTAAGCTGTTTTATATAAATATGTTAAGCTGATTTAGAAGACTTAAAATCGTCCGGATCCAGGCCCAACTCCCTGAGTTTTCGCTGAAAGGACTGGCGCAGCACACCGCTGGCCTCGGCGGCCTTGCTCACATTGCCGGACGCCTCTCGCAAACGGTTCGCGCAGTAGCGGCGCTCCCGTTCTTCCTTGGCTTGATCGCTGGCGGCCTTCAAGGGCAAGGACTCCTTTTGCGGCTCGGCTCCATTGCCGACTACCACACTTGAACCCGGATCCGCACCAAACATGTCGCCCAGGCCGACCAATCCCCCGCGGCAATTGATCACCGCCCGTTCCACAAAGTTGCGCAACTCCCGCACGTTGCCCGGCCAGGTTTCCTGCAGGATACGTTCTTCGACGGCGGGCGAAAAACCCGCGATGGGCCGCGCATTTTCGGAAGCGTATTGATCCAGGAAATGTCGAGCCAGAACCATGATGTCGCCCGGACGCTGACTCAAAGTGGGCAACTGGATGCGATAGATGTTCAGGCGATAATAGAGATCCTCGCGGAAGCGGCCCTCGGCGATGGCCTTGGCCAGGTCCCGGCTGGTGGCCGCCACGATACGGCACTCTACCTGCCGCTCCACATTTTCACCCAGGCGCACGAAGTTTTTCTCACCCAGGGCCCGCAGCAATTTGACCTGCAGACTCAGGGGCGCCTCGCCCACTTCGTCCATAAACAAGGTGCCACCGGCCGCCAGTTCCAGCTTGCCCATGCGTGCGTCGGCCCCGGGGAAGGAGGCCTTGCCATGGCCAAAAATTTCGGATTCGATCAGATCTGCCGGAAAAGCCGAACAATTGATCCCCACATAGGGCCCGCTGCTGAAGTTGCTGCCATCGTGAATGCGTCGGGCAATCATCTCCTTGCCCGTACCGGTCTCGCCGGTGATCAGCACGGTTGCTGTGGTATTGGCCACCGTGTCGGCCTGCTCCAGAACCCGGAACATGCTCTCGTCACCGCAAATGAACTGACCGGTCAGCCGGCCCAACTCCCCGCGCTGAGCCAGGATTTGGCGCTTGTTCCGCCCCGACACCAGGGCGCGTTCGACCAGGTTGAACAACTCAGGCGGGTCGGCGGGCTTGATCACATAATGAAAGGCGCCCAGTTTCATGGCTTCGACAACCGTACTGACCCGCGTGCGGCCCGAAAGCATGATCACCGGCGGCGGGTTGTCCATGGCCCGGATGTGTTCCAGGATCTGCACCCCGTTCATGTCGCTGTTCTCGAATTCCACATCCAGCAGCACCACATCCGGCCCCACTTCGCCGATTTTCTTCAGGCCCGCATCGGGTTCGTGGGCCATCTCGATGTTGTAGCGGGAACCGAGCACGGCCTCCAGGTCGGCGCAGAAATCCGGATCATCATCGAGCAAAAAAAGCCGGGGACAGTTCATCTTAGCCTTCCTCTGCCTGCAGGGCTTCGCTCAAGGCGTGCAGCTTGCGCACGTCGTCCCAGGTGTCGCGTTTCCAGCTCGGATTGCGCAACAGGGCGGCCGGATGGAACGTCGCCATCACCGGCACGCCTTCATAGAAATGCACCGTGTTGCGCAGTTTTCCCAGGCTCAGGTCGGTTTTCAGCAAGGTCTGGGCGGCCACTCGGCCCAGGCAACAGATCACCCGGGGCCGCAGAATGGCCAGCTGCCGTTTCAGGTGCGGTTCGCAATGCTGCACCTCGAAGGGCTGGGGGTCGCGGTTGTTGGGCGGCCGGCACTTCAGGATGTTGCAGATGTAGATGTCGTCGCGGGAGTAGCCGATGGCACCAATAATCTTGGTGAGCAGTTGACCGCTGGGGCCCACAAAGGGTTCGCCCTGCTGGTCTTCGTCCTGGCCGGGAGCCTCGCCGATGAAGACCACGTCGGCCTGGGGATTGCCCGCGCCAAAAACCGTGTTCGTGCGGGCGCCGCTCAGTTCGCAGGCCGTGCAAGGCAACACTTCGGCCTTGAGCGCCGCCATGGCCGCCGCCGCATCGCCGGCGTGGGTTTCCAGCAGGGGTTCGGCCGTTGCCGGACCCGCTGCGGGCTGGCCTTTGATCAGGGCCAGGGTCTCGCCTACGAAATGGTCGCAGATGGCGCGGAAGGCGGCTTCCTTGTCAGTGGCCGGGGCAGGTTTGGTCTGGATACGTTTGGTCTGGATACGTTTGGTCTGGGCGGATTTGGCCGGAGCGGGTTTGGTCGGGGCCGCCGCCGGAGTCGGTGCGGCAGGCTCAGATGTTTCTGCCGGAGCCTCGGCGACCTCAGGCACAACCGCCGTCACGGGAATCACCTCGGGCCGGCTGCCCTCATCCAGATAGTACTCGGCGCCCAGGTCCCGGTTCTGCCGGATCCAGGCCTGCAGGTCCCCAATGATGTTCTGACGTTCGTCTGCTTGGTTGGCCATAATTCTGCTTTATCGATCCGATTCGAAAATCCGATCCGAATGGAATTTACCGTGTCTGGTGCCGCGCCAATTCAATCAGCAACTGCGCCGCCAATTCAGCCTTGGGCTGCGATTCGCTCGCCCAGATCATACCACCTGAAGCCAGCAGTTGAACCCTGTGATTTTCTGCGCCAAAGCCCGAGCCCTCTTCGGTCGGGTTGTTGGCCACCACATAGTCCATGCCCTTGGCCTTCAATTTTCCCAGCGCCCGGGCTTGCACGTCTTCGGTTTCGAGGGCAAAGCCCACCACTTTCAGGCCTTCGGGGCGGTGATCCGGCACCACTTCGGCCAGGATGTCGGGATTGCGGGCCATGTCCAGTTGCCAGTCCTTCCCCAGATCTTCTTTTTTCAATTTCCCCGCCGCCGGATGGGCCGGCGTGAAGTCCGCCACGGCAGCCGACATGATCAGCCACTGCGCCCCAGCTTTCAGTCCACTGCCCACGGCAGTGGCCATGTCCTGACCAGATTGCACCGAGACAAAGGCCTGCAGCCCCCGCGGCGGGGTCAAATCCACCGGGCCGCTGATCAACGTCACTGATGCTCCCTGGGCAACCGCCTCTGCGGCCAGGGAATACCCCATGGTGCCGGAAGACCGATTGGCCACATAACGCACCGGGTCGATGGCCTCGTGGGTCGGGCCGGCGGTGATCAGCACCCTTTGGCCGGCCCAGAAAGAGGGTGTTTCGTTGGCCTCAGCTGCGGGGCGTGGCTCCAGGCCCGCCACCAAATCCTTGATGGCCGCCAGGATCTCCTCCGGCTCAATCATCCGGCCTTCATCCACCGTGCCACAGGCCAAAAAACCCGAGCCCGGTCCCACCAGATGCACGCCCCGCTCACGCAGGGTCGCCACGTTGGCCTGGGTTGCCGGATGCCGCCACATGTTGTCGTTCATCGCCGGGGCCATCAGCACAGGACCGGGTTGGGCCAGCAACAGCGTCGAAACGATTTCATCGGCTATGCCATGAGCGGCCTTGGCCAGGGTATTGGCCGTCGCTGGAGCCACGACCGTCAGGTCAGACCAGCGCGCGTATTCGATGTGGTCCAGGGCGTCACTCTGGCCTTCTCCCCACAGGTCGGTCGCTACGGGATGTCCGGACAGGACCTGAAAAGTCAGGGGAGAAACAAAGCGGGTCGCAGCCTCGGTCATGGCCACTTTCACGGAAAAACCCGCCTGCACCAGCAGGCGGGTCAAAAAGCAACTTTTGTAGGCGGCGATACCACCGGTGACCATCAGCAGGATCCGGACTTGAGAAGCG
>DAOVTU010000341.1 GCA_030632925.1 Candidatus Krumholzibacteriia bacterium
AATTTGCTGAACCAACCCTTGTCCGCAAAATTGAAACCCGAGACGAAAATCGCCAGGATCGCCAGGATGATCAGCGGCACCGTCATGGTCCAGGGCGGTTCGTGGGCGTGGTCGTAGCGTTCCTGCTCCGCCGGCTTGCCAAAGAAGGCCCTGAAAGTCAGGCGCATCATGTAGAACGGCGTCAACGCCGCAGCCAGAATACCGAGCACGAAGGGCACGTACTGGATGGGGTTGTCGGCCAACATGCCGAAGGCCAGGGTCGAACCCAGGATGCCGTCCTTGGAGTAGAAGCCGGACAAGCCCGGCACGCCGGCCAGAGCCAGGGTACCGATCATGAAGGTGATGAAGGTGATCGGCATCTTCTTGCGCAGGCCACCCATGTCGGTGATTTCCTGGCTATGCACCGCATGGATCACCGAGCCGGCCGTCAGGAACAGCAGGCCCTTGAACATGGCGTGGGTCGTGAGGTGGAACATGGCGTTGACGGGATCACCAGCGCCGAGGCCCATGACCATATAGCCCAACTGGCTGAGGGTCGAGAAGGCCAGCACCCGTTTGAAGTCCGTTTTGACCAGGGCGATCATCGCCGCCAGGAAGGCCGTTATCGCACCTACCCACAGGACGACCAGCAAGGCCGTCGGCCCAAAGAGGGGCGACAGGCGAGCCACCATATAGACACCGGCGGCAACCATGGTCGCGGCGTGGATCAGGGCCGACACCGGGGTCGGGCCTTCCATGGCATCGGGCAGCCAGATGTGCAAAGGCATCTGGGCCGATTTGCCGACACAACCCATGAACAGGCCGATGCCCGCCCAGGTCATCAGTGTGCCCTGGATGGTGCCCACGTGGGCATGCGCGAACAACTCGAAGTAGTTCAGCGTGCCGGTGGCCGTGAAGAAAGTCAGGATGCCCAGCCAGAAGCCCCAGTCACCGACGCGGTTGGTCAGGAAGGCCTTCTTGTTGGCGTTGGCCGCCGAATGCTTGTGGAAGAAGAAACCGATCAGCAGGTAACTGCTGAGGCCCACCAACTCCCAGAACACGTACAGGAAGAACAGGTTGTTCGCCAGCACGATGCCGATCATCGAGAAGGTGAAGAAGCCGAGGAACGCGAAGAAGCGTTCGTAGCGGCGGTCGCCCTTCATATAGCCCGTCGAATACAGGTGCACCAGGAAACTCACCGTAGTGACGACCATCAGCATGATCGAAGTCATGCCGTCGACCAGGACGCCCGCATCGAGGCTGAAGCCGCCGAGGTCGAGCCAGGTGAACGCCTTCTCCAACCGGTAGCTCGGATCGCCGATCTTCCAGAAGGTGATGAAGATGCGGATGGCCGCATACCAGGCCAGGCCCATGAAGGTCACGCCCACGAAGTCGCCTTTGCGTGGCAGCATTTTTCCGAAGAAAAACGTGATCACATAGGACGCCAACGGCAGGACCAAAATGGCCAGGGCTGCATACAGGATGCCGGTTTCACTCAACACCGGTGATCTCCCTTATCGCTTCAGGCTTTGCACGGTGTCCGCGTGGACCGTGCCAAAATTACGATACATCGCCAGGACAATTGCCAGGGCGACAGCCGCTTCCGCTGCAGCGAGCACGATCACAAAAGCGGCCATCATCTGGCCGTTGATGCTGTGCTCGACGTAGCGCGAAAAGGCCACGAAGTTGATATTGGCGGCGTTGAGCATGAGCTCGACACCCATCAGGATCCCGACCGCGTTGCGGCGCGACATCACGGCAAACAAGCCGAGAGAAAACAGCACCGCGCTGATGGTCAGGAAATGGGGCAGTCCGACGTTCATGACTGCACCTCCGCATTTTCGGTCGTTTCGGCAGCTTCATCTTCAGCGTGATCATCGCGGGTCTTGCTCTCCCGGATGAGAATCGCAGCCCCGATCATGGCCGCCAGCAATACCAGCGACACATACTCGAAGGGGAAGATGTAGTTGGTCATCAGGTTGGCGCCGATCTCGGCCACGGTGGCCTCGGGCGCCATGAAGGTGCCGTTCCACTCTACCGCCGTGATCACCTTGTACAGCACCGCAAAAACCAGGGCCGCAAACACGGCTGCCGGCACGTAGCGGTCCAGGCCGCCTTTGCGTTTTTCCCCGTGGGGAATGCGCGTCATCATCACCGTGAACAATACCAGCACCAGCACGCCGCCCACATAGACCATCAACTGGGTGATGGCGATGAAGTCGGCGCCCAGATAGGCGTACAACCCGGCCGCCCCGAGCAGCGTGAACAGCAGGGCAAAACCCGCGTGCACGATATTGGGGCTGAAAACGACCCAGATCGCCGGAACGACGGTCAGTAGGGCCAGGAGGATAAAAATCAAGTCACCGGTCACTATTCCGCTCCCTTGTCATCGGAGGGCTTGTCGGTTTCGGGGGCCACTTCGGGGGCCGTTTCGGATGCAGCTTCGGGCGCAGCTTCAGGAGTTGCTTCAGGGGCCGGCGCCGCCTCAGCCGCAGGCTTCTCTTCCACCGGAGGCTTCGGCTTGGGCTTCTCTTTCTTCTCCTCCACCCACCAACCCATATCAACACGGGTCGCGCGGTGGCAGGGAATCAGGCCATCAGCCGGATCCATGAACTCATAGACCAGCGTCTTGCGGTCGTACACCGAGTGGTCGTAGTCGTGGCTCATGGTGATCGAACCGGTGTGGCAATTTTCGGTACACAGCGAACACCAGATGCACTTGTTGTAGTCGATGGCATAGCGCGTCATCATGCGCTCTTTGGCCTTGCCCTCGGCTTCGATGTAAATGCAATCGACCGGACACAACTTGGCGCAGATGTTACAGCTGTCGCACTTGGTCATGTCGTTGTGCACAAATCCGCGGTAGCGCTCGGGCATGACCTGGCGCTCGTCCGGATACTGCAGCGTCACCGGTTTCCTATAGATATGCTTGATCGTGATCTGCATACCCTTCAGCACCGAGCTGACTGTTTCGTAGATGTCCGCGAAATACTGCGCCATCATTTCTCTCCGCTAAGTTTATCCGGCCAGGGCCGGTTGCCGCTTAAGCGCGACACTGCAAACGCTAGTTCTTAAGTCCAGTTCACCCTGAGCCTAGTTCAACTGCCCGGTCGTCATCTGCAAGATGCCCGAACCGACCACGCAAAGCAGCGAGATCGGAATCATCACTTTCCAACACAAGTGCATCAGCTGATCAACCCGCACACGGGGCAGCGTCCAGCGCACCCACATGTTGAGGAAGACCATCATGACGCCCTTGATGATGAACGTCAGCGCCGGCGGCATAAAATCCAGAAGCGGCAGGGGCGCCCACCATCCACCCAGGAAAACGAATACGGCAATCAGACTGACCAGGAACAGGTTGGCGTACTCCGCGAGGAAAAAGAACGCGAAGCGCATGCCCGTGTATTCGATATGGTAACCGGCGACCAGTTCCGATTCCGTTTCCGGCATGTCGAAAGGTCCGCGGTTGGTTTCGGCGATCGAAGCGATGAAGTACATCCAGAAGGCGATGAACACAAAAATATCGCGGAAGATGAACCAGTTCAAAATTCCGCCCTGCTGCGCGATCACAATGTCCTGGGTATTGAGCGATCCGGTGTACATGATCACCGGGATGGTCGCCAGGGCCAAGGGGATTTCGTAGCTGATCATCTGGGCCGCACCACGCGCCGCGCCATACAGCGCCCACTTGTTGTTCGAAGCCCAGCCGGCCATCAGCACGCCGATGATGACGAGGCTGCTGACGGCAAAAATGTAGAACAGGCCCAGGTCCAGGTCGGCGGCCACAAAGCCGGGCGCCCAGGGAATGGCCACCCACGCCAGCAATGATCCCAGCAGCACCAGGATCGGCGCGAAGGTGAACAGGTTCTTGTCCGCCTCGGCCGGGATGATGTCCTCTTTGCCTAGAATTTTCAGCATGTCGGCCACAGCCTGGGCCCAGCCGTGCCAGCGGCCGGTGCGCATGGGCCCGAAGCGGCTCTGGATAAAGCCCGCGACCTTGCGCTCCATGAGCGTAAAGACGATGGCGCACAGAGCCATGACGGTGAACATGAGCACGGCCATGGTCGAAGCCGCAGTGATATGCAATGCCTGAGCCGACATGTCGCCGGTGCCGGGCATCTTTAGGATCAAGGCGATGAGAGCTTCCATTAGCGGTCAATCTCCCCGAGCACGATGTCCAGTGACCCCACGAGGGCCACAAGGTCGGATATCATCTGGCCCTTGCCGACTTCCGTGACAACCTGGAGGTTGCAGAAGCTCGGGCTGCGGACCTTGTTGCGGAAGGCCGTCTGGCCCCCGTCGGAAATCAGATAGTGGCCCAACTCGCCCTTGCTGCTTTCGGTGCGCGAATACACGGCACCGGCCGGAGCCTTGACGATCTTTTTTAACTCAATGGCCTGATAAGGGCCTTCAGGCAGGGTTTCCAACGCCTGGCGCACCAGGCGGCAGCTCTGCTCGATTTCGCGGGAGCGCACCATGTAGCGGTCCCAGCAATCACCCAGGGTGCCTTGCTCACCGCTGCCCACGGGCACTTCAAAATCAAACTTGGGATA
>DAOVTU010000487.1 GCA_030632925.1 Candidatus Krumholzibacteriia bacterium
GCTGCCGTCGGTGCGCACGATGTAGGGCGGATTGTGCCCGGCGTTCACGTAGTTGACATGGCCCGTTTCCGGTGTCAGGTAGCCCACAAAAAATGTAGTGAAACGCACCGAGTCGGTGCAGGCAAAAATGCGCTGGTTCAACCGCACCACCATTCGCAATACATCCCAGTTTTCTTCGATCATGAAACGTGACCAAGACAGAATGTGCGACACCAGCAGCGCTGCGCCCAACCCTTTGCCCACCACGTCGCCGATCAAAAAAGCGTAGCGGCCATCACTCATGGGCATGGCATCGTACAGGTCACCACCCACTTCGAAGCAGGCCTCCAGGCTGGCCATCACTTCGTACCCAGGACACTCGGGCAGCTTGGCCAGCAGGATGTTGTCTAGGATGCCGCCGGCGGTCTGAATCTCGGCATCCTGGCGGCGTTTTTCTTCTTCCAACAGATGGTAACGCGAATGGGTGATAGCCACGGCAATGACATTGGCCAGCAAGGTAAAAGCTGCCAATTGATCCTTGGAGAAGCGCTTACCGGCGCTGGAGTCATCGGCATAGAGCAGGCCGATCACCTCTTCGTTGTCAAACAGGGGCACCGCGATGGCCGAGCGGATGCCGGCGCTGACCATGCTCATCATGCCACCAAAACCCGGGTCATTGAGGGGATCAGAAGTCAGGAACGACTTCCGCTTCTCGATCACCTGCCGCATCATGGTGCGGCTCAGGGCCAGGCTCGATTCGGCCAACTGCCCCCGCGCCCGCGAGGCCTTGTTCACCGGTTCGTCCGCATCTTCTTCCAACAGCAGTACGAATATCCGCTCGGGTTGCAGCAGGGCGGTGTCCACCAGATCGAGGATCGGTTCGTACATGTCTTCGGGTTCGCGAGGAATAGTCAGCAGGTTGCCGGCGTCGGCCAGCACCCGAAACAGCAGCGACTGCAAATCTCGCTTGTCACTGCGCTCACGCTGGACCTCGTCCCAGGTCATCTCAGCGCTCGGTTTGAGAGTCTGGGAATCGTTGAAGATCGTCATGCCCAGAGCAGTGTTGCCCTCCGAACTTTCGACCCGGAAACTGAGATTGGCCACTTCGATGGTATCGCCCATCTGCACGGTGCGGTCGCCTTCGACCGTGGCGCCGTTCAGCTTGGTGCCGTTGTGACTGCCCAGATCCCGCACCTGCACCTGCCCCCCACGCACCTCGATCTCGGCATGTCGGCGCGAGACACTCGGTTGGGCGAGTTTCAAGCCGGCGTCGTCACCACGGCCAACGACATGGCTGCCTTCGGTCAAAACATGCCGCACGTCCTGACCATCAACTTTGCCCACCAGGATCAAATTCATCGGGCCAAACCTTTCAATCGTTTTGCAGAAGTTGCTGCCAACCGGTGACCAGTTGCAACGAAGCGGTTTTTCCGTTCTGCCGCAGTGACCTGAGAACCAACAGGTCTCCGGTGCTCGGATCCACAGTATAAGGAGATGTGAATGAACCTTCCAGGCCGGTCAGGACCATGGTCGCAGCGCCGAAGCTCAATCCGCCCGGCACCTTTTCCACGGGGACGGACAGAACCGACTGGGCGGTGTCGTAATAGTATATCACGCCTCCGTCGGCCGACCAACGAGGATGGCTTCCGCCCTCGGCCGACACCCGCCACCTTGCTCCCGGCACGCCGATCATCTCGATAAAAATTTCCGCATCGCCCGTTTGCCGGGACGTATAGGCCAGCATGGTTCCGTCCGGTGAAACATCGGGAAACATTTCCCCATATGTGACACCGGGATGCATGGCACTCAGCTGACCGGATTCCAGGTCCAGCGTATCCAGACGCATGATGCCCACCGAGTCGGCCGTGGAGATGTAGATTGTTTTACCATCGGGAGAAATCGAGCCCGGATAGTGGTCCTCGTTGGTCACCAGCAGAGGCTCCAGCGCCCCACCCCCAGTGGTCGAGGCGCGATAGACGGAACTGTGCCCGGGCTGGTCGCTGAGCATGACCACATGTTTGCCATCCGGCATGTATAGACCGTTCCATTCGGATTCGGGATCAAAAGTCAGTCGTGTGCTCAAGCCACTTTGCAAATCCATTTGCCACATATCGAACGTGCCCGAGCTGTCATTGGACAACCCCATACACAGGTAGCGACCGTCAGTCGAAACATCCAGGCCCAGAGGCATTGTTGTTCGGCCCAGATCAGCCAGTTTTTCGCCGGTGGCCGAAAAGCGTTCCAGAACCCCCTCACCAATGCCGTCGCCCTCGGCAGAGTAGGCCAGAACTCCGCTCTCAGTGATCGAAAAGGCCGCCAAATGCGCCGCCCGGATCACCACCACGCCGGACAACAGGGGAAAGGCCGGCGCCGTGAAAGATATCAGATCCTGGGCCATCGGCCGGGCCATCAAGACGCCATCGTGCGGATAGATCATGTGTCCGGACGCCACCACGGCATTGGACTGGGTGGGGATCATGTCGGTGCTCTTGCCGGTCGCCGCCTCGACAATACGCACCACACAATCGAGGTCGGATTTGCTGTTTCTTCTGACCGCCAAATATTGGAAATGCCGCCCATCGGGCAACCACTGCGGCAGGCGGTGGCTCCGGTATTCCTCGTCCGCGTTCAGATCGGTCAAATTCACCGGCTCGCCACCGGATGCCGGCACCATCATGATCGGCGCGGTGTGGGTCGGCGCGTAAACGATTTCATCGAACTGGTTCCACGAGCCACCCTTGGCATTGCTCGCTGCCACCACGGTCAAGGGAGGGCCGCCATTGATCGGCGCCCGCCAAATGCTGCCCTCGGCAAAATACCCGATCTCACGGCTGTCCGGCGACCAGAACATATAGGCGGCCGATTCGGTGCCGTTCAAACTGCGAAACCAGCCCTCGGCCAGATGCCGGATCACGATGCGACTGCGGCCGGTGGAATCCACCCCCGCAAAACACAGGTACTGCCCATCCGGCGAGACCTGCACCGAGCCCGGTTCGGTCGGCTGCAGATCCAACGACATGCCCTCGTCCAGGTTGACCGCCGACTGAAAAAGGGGCCAGGGTTCGGGACGCGGCCCCACCAAGCCAACCATTCCGGCCACCAGGGCCCCGATCGCCACCACGGCCAATGCGCCGGCGGCAAGCCACGGCAGGCGGGAACTCTGTGCCGGCCCACTTGCAGCCGGCGCCATGCCGAGACCACTGGGCGTCAACCCAATGACCGTAGACCCACTGCCTTCCAACGCCACCCGCACTTCGCCGATATCCCGCAGCCGTTGCTTGGCATCCTTCTCCAGGCAGCGCCGGCAAATCTGCAGCAGCAAGGCCGGATGCTGGCCTTCGAGCTCATCCCAGGCAGGCTCCTTGTGCAGAACCGCCGCCAGGGTATCGGTGGCCGTCTCGCCTTCGAACAACCGATCACCGGTGAGCATCTCGTAGAGGATCACGCCAAAGGCCCAGATGTCGCCGCGCCGGTCCACCTCGTAAC